>DAIPLH010000090.1:0-8674 GCA_036769325.1 Bacteroidota bacterium | reverse complement strand
ATTCCGTCTACGAGCCCCCGGATAGTGGGGTTTACGCATCAGAACCCGCACATCCTGTGGACAAGACAAGAGCTCCGCTACACCCAGCGGAGTTTTCGGTATTTGGAGATGTTTGCCGCGCCGCAAGTTTCCTCTTCCCCACGGTGAGGAGGATGAGACGTGCGAACCTGCGCCGTCGCCGATCGGGATTACTGCGGATGCTGTGAAGTAGTGTACGCGTCAACGAAGGTTTTGAACTGCCTGGCTAAGGCTTCCACATTGACGCAAATAAGAGGATCCGAATGGCCATCAACGATGAGCGTCTCGACTATTACTGGACCTACCTCCTTGTCCTCGGTAAGTCCGAACCCCTTCTTTGGGCTGTATTCGTGAATCATCCCGTTGCGATACTTGGCGTAGAAAACCTCCGCACCAAGTCTGCGACACAAATCGGGGAAGTGCTGTTCGAGGGCGGCAAGATA
This sequence comes from Bacteroidota bacterium, assembly GCA_036769325.1. Lineage (GTDB taxonomy): Bacteria > Bacteroidota > Ignavibacteria > UBA10030 > UBA6906 > DAIPLH01. The sequence continues at coordinate 8,213 of DAIPLH010000090.1, read as the reverse complement.
TTTGTCGCGCTCGCCCCCCGCTATTCCGTCGATACCAGCGGCAATCAGACAGAACGCCGGGGTAAAGAATCCATGAGCGATAAGCAAGTCTACTGCATCAGCGATAGTACGGGCGACGCGCTGCTTATCTCCCAGATCCATGAATTGGTCAGCTGTGATCTTTCTCATTGTTTAGGTTGCCTCTTCGTCATGTCCTAGCCTCGTTCAACTCCCCAGTAAGCCAATCTAGATACGAAGCACTACCGGCGGAAACAGGGAACGCCAGAATCTCAGGGGTCTCATACGGATGCAAAGACTTGATTGCCTGTTCTAACTGCCCGAAACGGTCCGCGCGAGTCTTCAGGACACAGAGCCATTCTTCGGCTCGCTCAACTTTTCCCTTCCAGTGGTAGATGCTGGTGATCGGTCCCAGGATCTGAGCGCATCCGGCCAATCTCTGGTCGATAATGGCCTTCGCGATGTGCTCGGCCTGCTCCTTCTTTTCAGTGGCTGTTACGACTTGAATGAAGTTATTCATTACTCCTCCCCAGGTGGCAACTTGAGTTGTGACCGTCCTTCAGGGAAGGAGGCCACCAACGCATCCAGTTTCGCAAGGGCGACGTCAAGGTCCTTTGCAATGACTCCCCAGCCCCATATGAATTGGGAATCATAGTTGCATCCCACCCACTTGCCGATAAGAAACGCTCCATTGTGGTTCATGAGAAAATAGAGACTCCCCTTTGACAGCACATTCGGATCCGTGGCGACATAGCATCCGATTATCCTTTCGTTATCGTATAGTTTCGCCTCTGCTTGCCATAGATAGCCTCCGATCTTATTTTCAGGACTGGGCAGTTCGTTCGCAATTGATAACCGGTAACCTCGCTGGGTGATCTTCAGGACTTCGGTATTGATGTTCGTTTTGCCTTCAACAGAGGTCTGCCAAGCAGCGTGCCACACTCCGGATAAGTTGCGTCGCGATTTCTTGTTCCTTCCCTTGACGGAGTCGATGCACAGTTCGGCTACCGTTTTGCCAACAGCTGCCAGAGCGGCGGCGGCGATCCCGGTTATTATGAATAACAATATAGGCGGCATTCGCCACTCTCCTTGAGCACCTTGGAGACGACTCACGAAATCCTGACGCCTCACGGTTAATGTACTGAAGTCACAACACAATGTCCAGGGTAGGAATCGAGACGTACGAGGCCTGGCAGTGGGCCAATGCATCCTTTGATCCCCAAAGAGGTGCGGCCAACCGCACCTCACCCCACCTACGCCTCCGCAAGGCCTGGGGCTACACTGTTTTCGTGTGGCGATGACACTGTGGAGGAAGCTGCTTCTCGACAGAAGCTCGGCCATTGGATAAGCTTCGGATGCTCGCGGAAGAAAGTTCGGATTCCGTCTATGAGCCCCCGGATAGTGGGGTTTACGTATCAGAACCCGCACATCCTGTGAACAAGACAAGAACTCCGCTACACCCAGCGGAGTTTTGAGTTATACTCCACAGTTCAGATCTAACAATCGTTCCAGTATGATCCACAGACCAAGAGAGACGTTCGAACCCACTAATGTTCATCAGCTCAATGAAGATCGGCCGCAATGATCCCTGCCCGTGTGGCAGTGGCAAGAAGTATAAGAAGTGTCACTTGGACCAGACCTCTCCTCTCACGGAAGCAGCTGCCCAATTGGCGAAGATCCAAAGAGAGCAGGACCGTCTGCTTGAGCGCGGAATAAGGATCAATTACGTCACACCGATAGTCGCTGAGGGACAAAAGCTGGGGGGGCTTGGCAGCAGAGTCTATTACAATCGACCTCCGCAGGAAACCTTCCATGAGTTCATCTTGTCCATCCTCCACGACGTTCTCGGGAAGGAATGGCGGGAGGAACAGACAAAGACAACGGAGAAGCATTACCTCATGACGTGCTTTGAAGCTGCCCGGGCTCTCATGACAGGATCTCAGGCTCAGAATCAGCCCGTGCCAGAGATAAAGAGCACCATCGTTGATGGCCCGACGAAATACCTGCTTTCCGTCGCCTTTGACGTGTGCAGCCTCATTCACGCGCAAAGGTTACCTGAGGATCTGATTGCACGGCTCCGTGGCCGCAACGAGTTTCAAGGTGCCCGCTATGAACTTGGCATTGCGGCCATCTTCGCTCGGCTCGGCTACACGATTGAGTTCCTTAATGACCCCAGTGCCACTGAAAAGCATTGCGAGTTCTATGCGACCGACCCCACCTCGGGGGAATCCATCGCTGTTGAGGCAAAGAGCAGACGTCGCCCTGGCGTCTTGCATATGGAAGGAGAGCGGAGTGACGACACTCTCCTGCGGGCTGGTGTGGCACGCCATATCCGAGAAGCAGCCCAGCAGGGCCCTGGTGATAGGCCCTTTCTCATCTTCATCGATATCAATTCTCCACACGCGGAGGTTGAGACGATCAATGAGACCTGGCGGCCAGAGATTCTCAAGGTGGTCAACGAGCAATATCCGGCTTCTCCTGACAACCCGACCCCGTTTACCGCAGTGTATGTGACCAACTTCCCGTTTCATTATGATGGCGCATCTACCCATGGAGGAGCAGGCCTCGAGATACGCTCACCCTATCCCAAGCACTCCCTCAAGGACGAACGGGTCTTCGAGTTCATCATGAGGGCATGCAAGTACTATGGTGATGTTCCCAGTTTCGATGTCGACGGCGTCCTCGGCTGGGACTAGATGAATGCTTCTGCCCTTCAAATAGCAGCGGAACGCTCATCAAGCGTTTCTCGTAGGATGCCTTTCTCCCATAGATAGTCACACTCTTTGTCACACCAACGACGGGTCTCCGGGAAGTCGCTTAAGTCAACAAGGATCGTCGGTGACGTAATCCGGAGCATGCGAGCGTGCTCATAAAAGGAAAGCGCCAAAGTCCGCTCGTCACATCGCATGCCGCAATACCACATCATGAAATCGATGTAGCGGACTTCCAAGCGAGCCGCTCCCCGCTTCGAATCTCAAACCGCCCAGGCTCTGACGAACTTAAAAGGGGACGAGAATTATCTCGTCCCCTTCCATCTGCTCCCTTAGGCCGTTACCGCTTCATAGCTTTCCCCGACCAGAAGTTCCCGATGAGTTGAGGTTTATGATCATCGAATAATGAGCGATAGTAGATGTCGCCATCCGGCGTGATCACGTACCCTCCTCCGTGTTCGTACGAGAACCCGCTAATTGGCGGCGGCGAATTTGTCGAGACTTCTGTTTCTCTCTGCGCCTTCTCGCAACCAATGACGAGAACTACCAAAAGGAAGACGGCTATTGCTCGCGCCATGACACCCCCACACTACTACTGCCAAGGCGAAATGTCTTGGCATGGCGCTGTGGGGGTGTCTCGGCAGGAGCGCTGGGACACTTACCACGTTGCTCCGAATTGTGTCAAGGGATGACAATCGCGAGCCGGCCTATGAGTCTCCGGGCTCGTCGATGGTCATCGTGAACGATGTCAAGAGAATGACGATCAAGGCAAAGCCGACAATCACTTCACTTGCCACGATCAGACGAGCTATCGTTGCTTCAGGGCCGGGGTAGACATCGCCGTAGCCCACAGTCGCCAGAGTAATCACGGAAAAGTAGAACGCGTCCGCGATTCCATACACGTTACGTCGAATGCCCTCGAATGCGCCGATGCCGGTCCGGACCAGTGCAACGTAGATGCTCGTGTAGCCGATCAGAGTCAAGATCAGGAGCCAGCCAAACAATTCGACAAACTTCCGCACCACACGACGGCGGCTTGGAAACAATTCGCCAGGCTGAATCATCGTGTAGGGCCAGACGCGAACAACGACGGTGCGCCAATACGCATGATCGAGCTGCCCAAGGATGAGACGGTTGGCGAGTATGTGAACCGCCTCCAGCCAAAGACCAGCCAGCATGAGCGCTATGCCGATGGCGAGAAGGATTTCGCTCTCTGCAAGACACAGGAACGTGGCTTCCAGTAGGAGGAGGGTAGGAAAGCGGTAGACATAGTCGACAAGGGGGCGCTGGAAGACGGCTGGAGCGAGCCTTAGAAATCTTGCGACCGGCCACTCCTCAAGCTGAACGGGGCGGCGGTGTAGTCGGCAGAGTGCATGGAATGCGGCAGTATCTGGAATCGAGGTTCTCCAGGTTCTCTTGAGCTCACTCAACTCAGAGGCAAAGACCTCGCCGTGCCGGATCACCCAACGGGTCGAGAGAGCAACTTCTACGAGTTTCAAACCGAACCCAAGGGTAATCAGAGAGCCGACAATCAGCTCCCACGAGCTTGGGATTTGCATGGCATACTCCTCCCAGTTCTCGGCGCCGCCAGTTCTCCGTCTACCGAAGGTAATCCACAGCATGTCCCTTCCGCCGCACTTCCGCCATCTTACACTGAAGATTCCGCGACACGTATTCTGGAATCAGTACTATTAGAGTCACTTGCCTCGTCCTTCTCGACAGAAACTCGGCCATTGGATAAGCTTCGGATGCTCTTGGAAAAAGGTTCGGATTCCGTCTACGAGCCCCCGGATAGTGGGGTTTACGTATCAGAACCCGCACATCATGTGGACAAAACAAGAACTCCGCTACACCCAGCGGAGTTTTCGGTACTTGGAGATACTTGCGACGTCGCAAGTTGTCTCTTCCATATCGTGAGGAGGATGAGATGTGCGAACATTAATCCTTTTAAGAAGTACTTTCTCTAGATCAATTTGGTCGTCTTGACTCTTGACCCGGCCCCCGGCCTATGTTTCGCTGTTATTAACAGCCATTGATTGCCAACGCGGCAGTTCATGTTTAGAGCATTTGGCGCTCGAATTAACCAAGAACTCATGTCGGACCAAACAGACGACAATCAAAAGGCTCCACCTGACCCGAAGATCAAACCAACGGTCAAGATTGTTGATGAAGAAGAAAAGCGGTACAGGTATTTCTCTTCTGCACCGATGAGGTCGGCCATTCACTTGATGGACGCTCTATATAGCGACGATACCTTCTATCAGCAAGCAACCTTCGACTGGGTTAGTCCGGATGACGCGAAAAAGCTGTTTCTGTATGGAGTATGCAAGGAGGTCATGAAAGCGGCAACGAGCCTCCTTGAGGACCAAGGCTACATCAAGGAAGAGCAAATCGACCACCATACGGACCGTCTAGCCCGGATGGTGTGGGGTTCCATTTACGATAAGCAGACATATCGTATCCGCAAGCTTATCGAATTGCTAAGCCTGGTCATCCTCTTCGACAGAAATACAAAGCGCAATGAGGAATATAGAGTGTTCTTGAATGCTGAGAGCCTAGACCTCGATTTAACCCGACTGAAGGATTTCCGAAGCCTTTATGCCGACAAGGTAATTGAGAACACTCAAAGTGCTGTAAGTGATTTTGAAAAACGCATCGCAACCGACCTAAAGACTCTAGGAGTGCCAAGTCTGTGGTTTGTGGATGAAGGTAACTTCAAAAAACATAAACCAAGCGTCTTTGTTCGTAGGACTAGTATCTATATGGACGCTTTAGCTGTGGCTACGCCGGACGAGCGCGCCGCATTGGGAGTATCATACGGAAGAGGCTACTCACGGACCAGCGAATCCGTGCACCCGATGTTGGGAAGCCATGACTATGGACAAGATGAGAATAACTCAAAGCATATAAGGGCGAACTATACCTACATAGGTCTTCTTGGGATGCACATAATGCACTTGGCACATAGATTGGCCGGGGTTGATGATCCTGAAGGTATCGATAAGGTCATGGGGAAGCACTTCGAGAAGTCTGAAGCCTCCCAGCTAATTAATAAGCTTAAGCGAGAGTTTCGAATTGGCGACATCGTCCTTACGGCATGGACGGACATTGCCGAAGTTGTCGATGCCACAACTGGTAAGTTTGGTGATAAGGCGTACCGGATAAGATACATCTCACACCCACCAATTCCGGACATTCCTGAGGATTGGATCGAATCACAGAGAATCCTAGTCCGATTGATGTCGAAAGCAGAAATGAGACGAGTTCTCGAGAATGCAATGACCTCCGATAAGTCGCCAAAAGCGCTCCGTGAGGTCATGCCTAGAGCATTAGAACAAACTGATGAGGAGTTGATGAAATCAGCCGCCAAAACGTTTCTTGATTTGCATAAGGCCGGTGTTCTTATCCCGATGCTTGTGAAGCAAGGGGTCTTGAAGAGCACCGACGTGGACTGAGCCGTACACCGGCGGGACCATTGTGAAGACCGAACACCTTAAGAAGGGTTACGGGACTTTTTTATCCCCATCACGTGTGGAATGTCGCACCTCACCCCACCTACGCCTCCGAAAGGCCTGAGGCTACACTGGTTTCGTGTGGTGATGACGCTGTGGAAGAGGCTCCTTCTCGACAGAAACTCGGCCATTGGATAAGCTTCGGATGCTCTTCGAAAAAGGTTCGTATTCCGTCCACGAGCCCCCGATGTCGTGGATTTTGACGCGCCTCCTCGATAAGGCGGAAGGGTTTTTGCAGTTCAATTCGCAAAATTCGGTCTCGGAGGACAAAGTTCGAACCGACCGCAATCGCGATCTCTCGCTTTTCTTCCATCGAACCTCCGGTAAAGCGATTCCGGGCCTGATTGGCAAAGAAAAACGCCTTCTCGGAAAGTTCTAACCATTGCTTGGGGCGTCCGTCAAAATCGTTGAGCTGCTCCTGGAGGCGGAGTTGCTCCGCCACAAGTGCCCGCTTCTTCTCCCCATACTCTGCATCCGTTAGGAAGCGCTTGAGACGCAGATCGAGAAGCGCGTGGACTTGTTTTTGGATATCCACGTCTGCGTTCTGCAGAGATTGGACTGCCGACTGGCTGCTCTTCGTGTCCTCATCGTGGACCACGTGGAGGTTGGCCAGCGCCCAGTCTCGATAGGCATCATTAACCTCGATCCGTCCGAGAATCTCAACGATCTGGGCTTCGAGGCGTTCGGCGCGGATCGTTCGCTGCCCACAGCGATAGTCCCGGCGGCGCTTGGTGCAGTGGTAGTACGTGTACTTCGAGCCGTAGCGGTTCACCTTCTCTTCGGGAGTCACACTCATGCCGCACTCGCCGCAGCGGATCATGGCACGGAAGGCGAAAGGCCACCGCCGATAGGGCTCCCGGTTCGGCCGCCCGAGAAGCTCCTGAACGCGGTCGAATTCATCTTTCGTAACCAGGGGCTGATGGGCCCCGGGATAGGACTCACCACTGTAGACGACGAGACCGTAGTAGAAGGGGTTCGTAAGGAGTTTGTAGAGTGTGCTCCGGGCAAGGGGTAGCTCGCCGCTCTTCTTCCTGCGTGGCGTCCGGAAACCCCACTCCTTGTTTGCGATTCGGAGGATCTCCACCGGCGAGTAGCTCGCGAGAGCCAGATCCCAGATCTTTCGGACAAGTGGCGAGCGGTCAGGATCTAAAACGAGGGTCTTGCCGGCGAGGTCGTTCCGATACCCAAGCGGGGCCAGCCCAGGTCGCCAGCCTTGAGCGAGCTTTGCCCGCAGTCCTCGCTTCACGTTGTCCGAGAGGTCGTCGATGTACTTCTTCGCGATCCCGAACTCGAGCTGCATCCAGAACTTCTCGTCCCCTCGGTTGGTGAAGGTCTTTTCACGCGTGACAATCTCCCTAAGCTTTCCCTGATCGATCGCCCAGATAAGGGCTCCCCCATCGACGGGATTGCGTGCCAGCCGGTCGAGCTTCCAACAAAGGAGGGCATCGGCTCGCCCGTGCGCGATATCGGCAAGTATCTGACCGAACACAGGGCGCCCCGGTGCTTTGGCTGAGCGGGATTCGGAGCGGACCGACGCAATCTCGAATTTCTGTGCATGGGCGTACTCCGTCAGCTCGCGGATCTGCGATTCGATGGAAAGCACCTGTCGGTCTTCGGACTCGGTGGATTTTCTAGCGTAGAGGATGAAGCGGGGCACGAACGTGAGAATTACATAGTAATCAATCCATACTAGGTGCGTTCGGCTTCATCAGTCAACCGAGACGCAGTGCGAACCTCATTCGATTGGCGCGCCGGTGGTCGCGCCAGGATGGCGAAGATCCTGAGAAGACGATTCCCCATCGCCCAGGCCTCGTCATCGGAGATTGTCTCTCCGGCGTGGCGCTTATGGATGACTTTGAGTTCATCGATGGCTTTCTGTGTGAGGGCCATGGTCTCAGTGTGCCAAGGAGGCAGACCCGGGCGTAGATCGGGCGACGTCCGTGACTTCGCCACCCTCGCCGATCCACGCGAGGCCGTGGCTCGGTGGAGCGGT
>DAIPLH010000089.1:5926-9128 GCA_036769325.1 Bacteroidota bacterium | reverse complement strand
AATGTGTAAACTATGTCCCTGAACACCTGTAAACCATCTCTCTGCTCTGTACATTTCAAAAAGAGAGGGGGAGTTTGCTCCCTCATGGCCGGGGGTGAGTTCTCTTCACGGAACTAAGGTAATTACAGTTCTTTTGAAATCCGGTCAAGGACATCGTTCAAATTGTTTTCGACCTCCGAATTCATCACCCTCAGGACCTTCAATCCACGGTTCTCGAGAACCTTTGTTCTTGCCATGTCCCTCGCCCGCGTAAAGTCATGAATACTTCCATCCACTTCAATCACCAGATGCGATTCGGCACAATAGAAGTCCGCGACATAGAATGTCTCCCGCCCATCGTCATCAACGAGCAAAGGATGCTGTCTCAAGAACTTCCTTCCTCCCAACCTTCGATTGCGGATGGCTTGCCAGAGAATGTTCTCAGCGGATGTCAGGTCATGCCGTAACTGCCTGGCCACTGTTTTCGCCACGAGGCGTAGCTTTGAAGCTCTGTCAAGACTCATCGACAATCTCCAACCGTAGGTAACTCACCTCATCTCCAGCCCTAAGGACGCTCTAATTCGTCAGCGCCACACCGGATTTCCGAAAACCTCTGATCACGAACCAGAAGATGATCGGTACTTCCGCAATCTCGAGAATCATTGCGACCTGGCCAACCTCGCTTGCGTATTCTGGAAGAAGAACGGACGTACAGGCGCTAACCAGGTAGCCAAAACCTGCCACATAGAGCAGCACACCAAAGATGCGCGGGATGAAGCCTGATCGAATGACAAGAATCCCAAACGGGAATAACCAGAGCCCCCAGAAGACTGACGCCACGGTAATCCCGTGGTCATGCAGGCGAAGGAACAGCAGGGCAAGCGCGTCGAGCTGAGTCCTGTCGAAAACCGACAGATAGGCCGCGTCGCTGACCATGATCAGTGCAGCAATTTCGTTGAGCACATTTGCAAACATGATTGGAACGGAAGCGAAGGCGCCCAGCCCCACGAGCAACTTTGCCTGGTTCTCATCCACGGATTTGAACAGTCGATAAAGCGCCAGGACCAGGAACACAGCGATGGCCTGGTGGGCCAGCTCGCTTCCGATCCCGATACGCAGAAGCCACTCGGAGGCGCGGATGTTTTCGGCCGTCGTTGCTGCATCCCCACGCACGATCAGTTCGCCCGGTACGTACATGAGGCCAATGGGAGCTATGAAGGCCATCGACAGGTACAGCAACCCTGCCGTTCGTAGTGCTTTGTGTTGCGACTCGCTGATGTTCAGCTGCATGTCAATTCCTCCGATAAAGGTGAAACGGCGGATACGTTGGCTCTGTTTTCCAGTTGCGCTTGGTCCTCAAAAACTGAACCTCATTCCCTGGCCATCTCTGACCGCTCGTTCATACACAATCGCGGCTGCGGCTATGTCCTGCAACGCGGTTCCGGTGCTGTCAAAAACAATGACCTCGTCGTCGGACGTCCGGCCGGGTTTCTTTCCTGCTATGATCTCGCCAAGCTCGGCCTGGATGTGCGAAGGTGAAACAAGGCCGAGTCGCAACGCATGATAAAAATCACCGATCGTTGAGCTTTGCTCCGCGAGGTCGGCGACCACTCTGCTTGAAGCGATAAGGCCGGGGTCGATCTCGTGCTTGTCTCCGTTGTCCGCTCCCACCGCTGCAATGAATGCTCCGGGCATCACATCGCCGTTGTGAAGAATCGGCTTGCGTGAAGGTGTGCACGTGACACAGATACTGCTTTGTCGCGTAGCTTGTTGCAAGTCCTCTGTTGGGGTAACGGAAATGCCAAGCGAGCGGGACATGTCGTGTGCAAAGTCTTGGGCTCGCGAGCTCTCGATGTCCCAGGCCCAGGCTTTCGTAATCGGGCGGACATGGGTCAACGCTTGCAGCGATATCCGGCCCTGATTGCCACATCCGCAGATCGTCACCGTTGATGCGTCCTTCCGCGCAAGATACTTCGCTGCAACGGCGGTTGCGGCTCCTGTTCGGACTATCGTGATTTCGATGGAATCCATGAGGGCGAGCAGCTGGCCGTTGTCTGCATCGCAGACGATCACAATCCCCTGGATTGTTGGCAACCCATGCAGCCTGGCGTTCTCAGGAAAATTGGCGTTCGTCTTGGAGACAAAATAGTTGCGGGACAAGCCGAGTATTCCCGCCTTGATATGGAATCCGCCGTTCTCCGCATGAATCCCAAGGATTCCCGGGGCGGCAGCCTTTCCTTCGGCATGCATCCTGAACGCGGCCTCTACAGCCGTGATGCAATCTCCGAGGGGGAGGAGCCTGCGTGTGTCATCGCGCGATATGAGCAGGGTTTCCATGAATCAATCCATGATCAACAATTGGAAAAAGCACAGGGAAGCAAGCACCACAATCAAGTTAAACTCGAAGCACGAAGCTCGAAATCCGAAGGAAATTGGAATCACCAAAATCTAAATGAGCGAATCGGATGGCAGGTGTTGAAAAAGATTGGTTGTTCAAGTTTTCTTAACGCAAAGACGCCAAGTCGTTCGCAAAGACGCGAAGAAAGATTGGAAAGAACCTTTTTAGTTTGCGTACTTTGCGAAGCCCTTTGCGCCCGCCTGACCGTCATTGAACAATTACAGTCGGGCAGGCCTCGTCGCGAGACGGACGGTTAAACAACTATGCTCATCGCCCCTCCGCACTCTCAGCTGGCTTCGTCAGCGCCACCAGGAGCGGCACAAGCCCGGCGAGCATGAATGCCCCGCGAACCCAGCTGAGCATTTTCCACCGGTCCGCCCGCACCGACCACTCCTCTCGTGATATGGGAAGGTTCGCACTGTTGACGAAGTCCATCAATTCCGGAATGAAATACAGTCCGGTAATGATTAACACCGGTACGTACACGGCGAGGGAGAGTCCAATAAGCTTACGCCTCGTTTTCACTTTCCAGTTCAGCACGAGTGTGATGATCACCGATAAAACGACGAGAGGGTGGATCATCATCCAGAATGTCTCTTCATGTATACCCAGGGGTCCATTGACTACTATTGCCGAATCCGGCAGAGCAGACAGAAAGACCGGCATGAATATAAGATTTGAATACCAAATTCCTCCCAGCAATGACCCCCAGAGAACAATGGACAGCATGAGGGAAACAGTGGGGAGTTTGAGTGGTGTCATGGCGTCTCCTGGTGTATGATCAGTGTACAATCGAGTGACTAGCCGAATTGTTGATTGTGGATT
>DAIPLH010000089.1:0-5826 GCA_036769325.1 Bacteroidota bacterium | reverse complement strand
CTCAGTTGTCGATTGACAGTTGACTATCGACAATGGGCGATCAACAAGCAACAACGACCTCACCCCGGCCCGACTGGTTCTTTCCCCCTCTCCTGGTAGGAGAGGGGATCCGTATTACCGCAGCAGGGGTGAGGTGTGGGCTCAAGCCGAATTGTTGATTGTGGATTCTCAGTTGTCGATTGACAGTTGACTATCGACAATGGGCGATCAACAAGCAACAACCATCCGGGTTCGGCTATTGATTCAGATCTATTGAGCGTATGTCTTTGTACCTGTACATCGTGACCGCTCCACCGGCGCCACCGACGAGCAGCACATCGTCCGATTCATCGTGGCCAGGAAGGACGGCGATCGTGGGCTCGAGGCCGGCGAAGACCTCATGGTACACAAGACTATCCCGGCTATCAAACAGATACAGCATGGATTGATGAGAGCTCGCAAGCATGGCGACCGCAACGGCGAAGAAGGTTTCTCCGCCGAATTGGGCGGTTACCGCATACACATCCCGCCCTGTCATCGGAAGCGTCAATGAATCCACAGGCGTACCCCCGAAGTCATATGCCTTCAGACCGGAGTCATCCATCTCGAGGATGACGTTACCCCGTTCCGGCCAGCTGCAGACTTCAAATCCGTAGACTGGCCTCTGGAACGTCCTTATCACCTCGCCCCGGGCTGATCGTACGACCACCTCATCGCCGTCTGTGTGCAGAATTTCTCTTGAGCCATCCAGGTCAACATCGACAGCTGCAACGGAGAAGACATTGGTAGCGGAATGGCTCCAGAGTTCCTTTCCGTTCCGGTCAAACGCTTTCACCGCAGCGTGTCCGTTCAGCCCGACAACAAATTCCTGTGTGCCATCACCGTCCAGGTCGATGGGCGTCATGATATCAGGAGCTCCAGTCATGCCCTCTCCTTCGTACTTCCAGAGTGACGAGCCTGTACTGCTGATCAATGAGACCGGTCCCCAGCCCCCGCCCCTGTCGATGTATTCATAGATTCCGTCGCTGTCAATATCGATGGGCTCAATTCTTCCCATGCGAACGCTGCTACCGAAAAGGTGTTTGAATGACAGGGTTGATGTTGTCTTACCGTCCGGGCCGACTGTCATAGCTCCCTTGTTGCCGGCTACAATCAGGAAAACAGAGGAGTCCGATCCCCCATCCTGGACCATGATGCAAGTAACGTCTCCAATCAGGGAATCGGATGCAAAAAGGGTTTTGTTCATCACCCCTTCACCCAGCTTCACCCCATTCAGCAAGGGCTCATAGGGTTCGGTGAACATGGGAACGGAGGCTGCGATTGCGACTCCAGCTGCACCAAGGAGCAGACCAACCATGCGATACAGGGGTTTTGACGGCGTCCAGTCCGCCGACACAGCTTCCTTTTTTCGAAGCTTCCGGATGGCAACACCGAGAGCCACTCCACTAAACGAGCAGAGGGCGCCCACCAGGGATGCAACGAACACTTCAACGGTGGCAAAACGATTGGAGGGCCAGCCAGTCGCCATTTCGTAGACACTGGTCAGTACGAAGATGACCGGTAAACCAAGTGAGGTGACCAGAGCGTAGCGCCACATACGTTGCGGTCCAAAGTAGCCAATCACGGAGGCGAAACCCACCGACGTGATTATGAAAGCGAGAAAAGGAACGTGTTCTTCCCTCCAGAGGAGCAGGCAAAGTCCGGTGAGCAGACCAACAGCGGCTGCCAGAAGGATGAAGAATCTTCGTTGGTTTTTCATGCGAACTTCCTTCGGTTAACAACCAGTATCAGTATTACCCTCTGCGATTCCTCCGCTTCCTCGCGCCTCTGCGATTAACGCCATGACTACTTAACGAGAACTCTCCCTGGACAAAGAAATCGCGGAGACGCAGAGTCCGCAGAGTAAACGCAGAGGAAGTATCCGAGATTTCCGTTTGCGTCAGTTGGCTTTTCTGACCGCTACCGCTCCGATCCTTCCGTAACTATAGATATAAATAGCCAATGGAAAAAGGCCGACAACCTGCCTCACGAAATCCCACCGAGACCAGGTGTTGAGCATGGACAGAAGCTCCTGGTCAGAAATATCGATTTCGGGGTGCCCCATGTATGTCATCAGGAATGGTGCAAAATATGCAAACGTTGCCACCATGATGAGAAGGAAGAAACCATGTCCAACGAAGAGCAACGTCTTTCCCGCGAACTCCGCCTTCCAGTCCGTCACAACGGTGATCAGCCATATGACTGTCATAAGCGGACTGAGGATCGGAAAATAGTTGATTCCCCAATGCCCGTAGTTCCTGAACATCGAAATGTCCTGTTGCCAGAAAGGGACGATGGAGATGGTCTGATACCATGCGCCGCCTACGACCAAAGCCATGACGAGAATTAGTGCCGGCAGTGAATAACGAAAGATTGTTGTCATTGCTATCAGTTGGCTCTTGGCGGTGAGATTTGTGCTGAAGGAACTTTACTCCTCATGAGGTCGTAATTGTTGATTGTGGATTTTCAATCGTCGGTTGACAATCGACAATAGTCAATCAACCAGCTCAATCTCCATGAACGAAGTCCCTTCAATCGGGTTATGACGATAGGGTGGAATCTCCTTGAAGCCGAGCGAAGCATAAAGGGATCGTGCGCTTTTCATCGATGGGAGCGTATCCAGTCTCATCCTTGAATAGCCGAGCTTCCGGGCTGTCTCAATAACCGACTCTGCCAGCTTTTTTCCAATCTTCAATCCCTGAAATTGCGGACGGACATAGAGTCGCTTCATTTCGCAGATCTGCGCGTCAATCTTCCTCATCGCAACACATCCTGCGAGCTGACCGTCAAGTCGGGCAACCAGCAGACACCCGCCAGGCGACTGATACTCTCCGGGCAATCCGGCCAATTCTTCCTCAAAGTTCTGGAAGTCCAGACTGATGCCAAGGGAATCGGCGTACTCAAGAAAGAGATCACGGACATGCCCGAGATCGCTAGCGCGAGCGTGTTGAATTTCCAGCATCACTTTTGAGTAAGCATCAATAGCCAAGCATCAAATCACAAACAAACTCAAATCACCAAAAGTCAAGTGTCCAAAACGGATGGCCAATGGAAGAAAGATTGATTAGTCGGCTTATCTAACCACAGACGACACAAAGGCCAAGGTCGTTCGATAACACAGAGCACACGGAGAAAGACTAAGAATCCTTCTTTGTGACTCTCTGTGAATCACTCCGCGTACTCCGTGGTTAAAGAATTCTTCTTCTTTGCGTACTTTGCGAATCCCTTTGCGTGCTTTGCGGTTAAATAACCAGGGAGTTGGCCTCGTCTCGAGACGAGCGGTTAAAAAGCACAGGCGAAAAAGACTTAACGCAAAGGCGCGAAGACTAGGGTGGTTCAATAGCGCAAAGAACGCGGAGAAAGATTTATTGATGATGGGAAGAACCATCCTTCTTTGCGCCCTTTGCGAACCACTTTGCGTCTTTGCGGTTAAAGACGATAGCCCTCCTTCTTCTCTGTGTCAATCCAACCATCTCTGTGTGATCTGTGTCCCTCACCCAATCTTTCTTGGCGTCATGGCGTCTTGTCCCGAAGGGACCCCTTTGGGGGCGGTTCATTTCTTTTCGGAGTTATGAGACTGCACCGACCGATTCACCGAAAACCAATCGATCTTTCGTGTGAGATACATGACAATGAAGAGAACGACGAGCAGAACACCGCTTCCGAGAAGAAGCGCATAGTCCTGAAGTTGCAACGTAACGAACAGAAAACTGTAGAGAGCTGCAAGAACAAGGAAAGTCACCAGGGCAATCTGTCTCTTCGCTGAAATCCAGAACGCATACACAGACACCAGGGATACAGTAATCACGCTGCCGATCAGGTAGGCGAGGTTGAATCCAAGATGCTCTGACAAAGAAAGGAGCAAAACATAGAAAAGAACGAGGGCGAAACCTACGAGCGTGTATTGGATGGGATGAAGAGCGGTCTGGGTGACTAACTCCAACAGGAAAAATGATATGAAGGTCAATGCGATGAACAGCAATGACTGATCGTTCGGTTTTCTGGTATTGATCAACAGGGATGTAAAAACTTGCGCCGAAAGAAGACTGGCCAACGCCATGCCGGTTCCCAATCCAGGCTTGTGGGAAATTCCTGTTGAGATTGAGAACTTTCCATTCTGCGTGAAAATTGTCGGCGCTGATGTCCCGCGTATGAGGCAGGAAACTGCCAATGAAACTCGGGTTCTCCCACGGTGAGTCAAAAACTACTTCAGTGACTTCACCCATCGGGACAAAATAAATCTCAGAAGAACCATTGAGCGAGAGCGGAAACGAGAATGCGTGGGATTGTTGTGACTTTTCGATATGAGGCTTGAATGTAACTCCGGTCGCCACGATGTCATCCGATAGCACTCCCGGCTCTGAGGGATAGCGGGCAGCATCCCATTGGAGATTGATCGTGTCACGAACGCCCTTGAGATCGGTGATTCCAAACGAGACGAACGCATCGGTCCAGAGGACATTGTCAGGATCAATCCGGAGTTTGTTCAGGTCCGGTGATGAGAATTGTCCCTCGATGACAAACTGAGAGCTGTAAAGAGGGACTTCATAGATGCCCCGGTAGCGGATCTCGGGCTTGACGGAGCCTTTGACGAGAAGTTTCGTGGGAAGGAAATGAGCATACAGGATTGAAAACGAAACCGCCCCTTTTTCGTCCTTTGAGAATTCCTTGAACGGGAGCGAGAGTACCGGGCCGGTAAGAGTCTGAGCACCGCCCCAACTCTCACTTACCTCCAGCGTTGCCGAATCCCGCCGCGAACTCCTCTCCGAAATCAGCGATTCCACAAAGACGGCCGGAATAAGCAGTAAGAGTGTCAGCGTTGCAACAATGAGCATTCGTAGGATCACGGAAGACTTCAGGTCGGGTAGGTTCATTTCTCGCCTTTTAATTTTCTGATTCCGTCCCTGACGGTTAGTTCCGGAACAGGGATAATGAATTGAAGGAAGTTCGTATCGCCGGAGCCCCACCCGGTTCTGATGAGGAAGTAGTAGAAGCTACCTGTTTGAAAATACTCGACGACCCGTGCTTGTGAGAGCATCCCCTCGAGGTGGCGTGTGAGATGTTCGAGCGGAGTACGGTAGATGGACGGCAAGAGCCATTCCTGTGATCTGCAAATGAGTGTGCTGTCAACAAGGAGGGATGTATCGGTCCCACTCTGAAGATAGAGTCGGCTCCCTGTAAACGTAAAAGTGTACTTCTCTAAATCATCCGAAGGAAACTGATTTCGGAGTTTCAGGTCTGTCATGTAGGCGGCAATGTCAAAAGCGAAGGCGGAATCCGTCACGAGGGATTTGTCATCTGGCGTCGTCCAGGCCCAGGCACGAATGAGCTTCCGGTCCTCCAGACGATTGTCGGCATTTGAAAACCTCGCAATATACACAGAATCATACACAGCGTAGTGACTACTTGGGTGTGTGCGGTGAATGAGGAGGCAATGGTAGCTCGCATCCGTCGCACCGAGAAAGATCATCCGGCACCAGTTCGCCTTATCGGGAGTCAAAAGGAGAATGAGAAGCAGGCACAAAGTACTGCTTAGCACAGGGCCACCATTTTAGTTTGGGCGGTTAAGGAAATCATTCTGCCCTTCACGTTTCCTGCAGAGAAGTCATTGAGACTGGAGCCTTTTCAACCGGGGCAAGGATGGATTTGTTCCGGTTATCTGTGTTTAAGGAGAACCGCCAAAGCGCCAAGAACGCCAAGGAAGAATTTTGGACAATCCCTTCTCATTCTTTGGTCTTCATTCTTGGCGCTCTTGGCGTCTCGTATGTTACAACTCGTATGTTACAACTGATGTTTTCACCGGTTAAA
>DAIPLH010000454.1:0-2560 GCA_036769325.1 Bacteroidota bacterium | reverse complement strand
GATGGCCGTCTCAGGGGACCCAGCTCCCTTGACGATTACCACTGGCACCGCGGGAAGCGATATTCTGACCCCGGTGAGTGATAACTCGACCGACTACAGCATCACACAGAACGTTGCTGGTACCGTGAAGATTACTGCAGAAATCGACGCTGCTCTTGCCGCAGGGTATACTCTCGAGGTCAATCTCGCAAGCGTCCAGGGAGCAAGCCAGGGTGATATGGACATCTCCAGTGCGACCACAGGAAGCGCGGTTGACGTTGTCACGGGAATTGCAATGGGAGCCGATCCCAACCAGACAATCCAGTATACATTTGGAGCACTGGCGTCCGCAGGTCAGCTTGCAGCAACAACACGAGTCATCACTCTGACACTGACCAACTAATTTCCGAAATGGCCTTGCCCTTCAGCACGGGCAATTGCCGAATCGAATGGACAAATAGGAGAGAACATTTCTGGGGGAATGTCCGTCGGACTTCCCCCTTCTGTTTTGTCAACACCCGGAAAAATACCACCGACCATGGATGGACGCGTTACATCGATTGTATGTCTTCTTGTCCTTCTGGCTTCAGCAGGAAACGCCCAGATTGGATCCGACAACCATACCGTGACTGTCCGGGTCACCCAAATTACCACTCTCCAGCTGGACGTCGGGTCGGTTTCCATGAGCATTACGGGTGCAGGACTTCAGGCCGGTCAGGATACAATGACGGCGACGAATCAATCGACCATGATGTTGTGGGGAACGAATCTGAACAACGTCAAAACCACTGTTTCAACCAATCTCGCTTCGCCGCGGTTCACACTCAAAGTTCGGGCTGTCAATAACACGGCAGGGACCGCTGCGGTGGAACGTGTTCTCTCCACAACACCGGGAGACTTTCTTCTGAACATCGGGAGAAGTCAGGGTACCAGCTCGATACAGTACACGGGAGTTGCGAGGGCGCAACAGGGTACCGGGGTCGACAATCACGTGATCACCTTTACGGTTCAGAGCCAATGAATCTGAACCGCAAACTGATCCTGACATCTTTTGTGATCGGCCTTCTAACGGTTGGGGGTGAAGCCGCGTTCGGTCAGATCCTGATCAATGTGCAGGGTCCATCTCCCACTCTTACAATTTTCAACGGGACGCCCACCGGAGGGCCAAACCCGGCAGTCAATACAAACACCAGACTGCGATACAAGAAATGGCTCACACCGACCAAGATAACAGTCTCAACAAATTGCCCGGGGCAGAGTTTCAATTTGAAAGTGGTTGCCACTGGAGTAACTGTTGGCCTTGCCGCACCCGAAGTAAGCCTCGTTTCAGGAACTCCGGGGATTGACTTCATCACCGGGATTCCTGCAGGATTTCTTGGTCAGGCAGATGCAACGCTGAAGTACACTGCCACAGCGACATACCAGCAAGGAAACAGCATCGATTTCGGAAATGATGTTCATGTGGTCACATACACACTTGTCGCACAATAAGAGATTGGCAATGACAAAGATCAGACTCTCCACCCTTCTCATCTTCTTCCTCCTTTGTGTCGCGACAGCACGCAGCCAGGTTGCCGTGATGGGAGAGCTCAGTCACGATCGTCTGGCGAAGCAGGGCGAAACCTATGAAGGAGTGATTACCCTGCGGAATGATTCTGATGAGCCGGGCGAGGCAAAGATTTATCAAACCGACTATCTGTTTGCGCATGATGGGACGAACAACTATGGAGCTCCGGGAAGCACCAGCCGGTCGAACGCACTGTGGATAAGTTTTAGTCCCGCCCATGTTATCGTTCCGGCCCACGGGACTGCTGAGATCAACTATTCGGTTGCAGTGCCTCAGATAGATCTTGAGCCGTTGGTGGGATCCTACTGGAGCATGATCATGATCGAGGGAATCCAAAAGGATAGCCCTGAGTCATCGTTGCGCTCAACTGATGATGAGCCTCAAATGGGAATCAGGCAGGCCATCCGGTATGGCATTCAACTGGCAACACACATTGCAGGCTCGGGTATGAAGAGCATCCAGTTCCTGGATGCAAGATTGGTGCGGACTGACCAGGGAAAGACCAACATTCAGGTGGATATCGGAAACAACGGTGACCTTGGAATGCGGCCTGAGGTTTATGTGGAACTGTTTGATCAGATGGGGGCGAGCATGGGCAAATTCCCAGGAATCCAGTACAGACTGTATCCTGGGACTTCGGTCCGTCAGAACATTCTCCTCGAGGGAATTGCGGCGGGAACATACAAGGCACTCGTCGTCATTGATGACGGGAACGATGACATTTTCGGAGCAGAATACAACCTTGAGTTCTAGGGGCTCAACAATACAGCACGCTTGTCGCTTCCCGGCAATCGCCCTGCTCATTGCATTTGTTTTGCATTCGCCTTCCTTGCTCTCCCAGGGAAACGAATCCATCCGCGTGGCTCCGACAATTCCCGGCGCGATATCTGTGAAACCGGGTGAAGTTGCAACATCGGGGGTACGGATCACCAGCACAGCCGAGGAAAAGATTCGCTGCTTCTCGATGATTGACCTCCCTGGGGGATGGAGGAGGATTATCGGTGAGCAGGGTTT
>DAIPLH010000453.1:0-2575 GCA_036769325.1 Bacteroidota bacterium | reverse complement strand
AACGAAAAAGCTGGCTTAACGAACATGCTTGCGTTACGAAAAGGCAAGCCCAAAGAAAGCTATGCGAAAGACAATCCAAACGAAACTCGCTCCGTCCGCAATCGGGCCCTATTCGCAGGGAATCCGGGTGGAGGGGGCCCTTGTGTATACTGCCGGACAAATCGCTCTCGATCCCCAAACCGGTGAGGTTGTCGGTGGAACAATCAAGGACCAAACGAAGAGAGTTCTGGAGAACATCAAAGCGATCGTGGAAGCAGGAGGCTCAGACCTCGACCATGTTGTGAAGACCACAGTATTCCTCAAGGACATGGGGGATTTTGCAGAGATGAATGAAGTGTACGGGTCATACTTCAACAAGATCCCTCCGGCGCGGTCAACAATCGAAGTCTCCCGTCTCCCAAGGGATGTCCGCGTCGAAATTGAAGCTGTGGCGGTTATTCGCTGATGGTGGGAGTCCAAACGGTCTCCGCTGAAAGGCAATCGTGAACCGACCGGTCATTCTTGTGCTTCTCCTGGTACTGAGCATCTCGGGGATCATGGCACAGGAAGTCTCCAGAGATACCCTCACCTCGCCCGATATCCCCATCATAGTCGGGGAACAAGCCCAACAGAGTTCTGTTTCCATGACCAAGTCTCCCGCGTTGGCAGTCGGGCTCTCAGCTATTCTTCCCGGCGCAGGACAGTTTTACAATGAATCCTACTGGAAAGTCCCGATCGTTGTGGGACTCGGCGCGTACTTTGTTTCGGGTTGGATCAGAAACGATAACCTGGCAGAAGACTATCGCATCCAGTACGAGGAGAGCAAAACAGAGGAGGATCCTGACGGCGATGGTACCCTGCTCTCAACGCGGGATTTCTACAAGAATCAACGTGACACATTCGTCTGGTATTTTGTGATCCTGTATGTTGCAAACCTGGTGGACGCATACGTCGACGCCAATCTCTATGACTTTGACGTCGGAGATGACCTGACACTGAGGGTTCTCCCGGAAATTGGCCAACGGTCGGAGCAATCAATCGGTCTCGGCGTGAAGATTCTCTTCTAATCGGGATTACTTCCATGCTCAACTATATCTGGCTTGCACTCATTCTTATCGGAATCCTTGTGGCAGTGGGATCCGACTTTCTTGGAGAGGAAGAGGGCTATCCGGCTCTGAGGAAGGTTACCAACGAAGGGCTGATCGAATCGGCCAAGGTTGCCGTGACACTGGCAATCGGGCTTGTCGGAATCATGGCCCTCTGGCTTGGCTTGATGAAGGTCGCGGAGCAGTCCGGTCTCATCAGTCGCCTCTCGCAATTCGTCCGCCCGGTCATGACGCGGCTCTTCCCGGATATTCCGCCCGATCACCCGGCAATGGGTGCAATGGTCATGAACATCTCGGCCAACATGCTTGGACTGGCAAACGCGGCCACACCGCTTGGCCTCAAGGCAATGGAGGAACTCAACAAGCTCAACAAGAAGATGGGTACGGCGACGGATGCGATGTGTACGTTCCTTGTTATCAACACAAGCAACGTCCAGATTATCCCTGCCACAGTGATAGCAATTCGGGCATCGGCAGGTTCTTCCAATCCGACGGAAATCCTCGGTCCCGCGCTGCTTGCAACCACGATTTCCACGGCCGTTGGCATCGTCACAGTTCGCCTGATGGCCCGGATGAAAGTGTACAGAAAGCAGCTCACTGAAGGAAAGGATGAAGCATGAAGTTCCTTTTAGATGCGATCGGGTTGTTTTCTGTAATCGCCATTCCTTCGCTCGTAGTCTTTATTATCACGTACGGCGCATTCAAGAAGGTGAAGGTCTATGAGGTCTTTGTCGAAGGAGCGAAGGAAGGGTTTAATGTTGCAATCCGGATCATTCCCTTCCTCGTTGCGATGATTGTTGCGATCGGTGTGTTTCGGGCGGGAGGAGCAATGGGGTTCCTTGTTGCGGCCCTTTCTCCGATTACATCGCTGATTGGCATGCCGGCCGAGGCACTCCCGATGGCTTTCATGCGCCCGCTCTCCGGCAGTGGTGCCCTTGGTGTTCTCTCGGAAACTGTGAATGCCCATGGACCCGATTCATATATCGGACGAATGGTCAGCGTGATGATGGGAAGTGGTGAAACCACATTTTATGTTCTCGCAATCTACTTCGGCTCGGTCGGTGTAATGCGAACCCGTCACGCGGTACCGGCGGGACTCATTGCTGACCTCGCTTCAATCCTCGCAAGCGTCTGGATCGTCAACCTCCTCTGGGGATAATTTTCTGGAGAAAAGTATTGACTTTTGAATTTGCCCGCGCTATATTTCCGGCGGACTTGACGTAGTCCAACCCGCCAGGGCTAACCACACCCCCGGTCCCGCCAATTCTCCCTTCAGGAATGAAGGGGATGCTCTTCTACAATTCTCCCGCCTATTGTCACGGCTACCGTGAGAGGGATAGCTATGATTACTGTCCAATCCCGAGTTATTCTTGTTTCTCTTCTTTTCATGTTCGCCCTGGGTGATCGATCCTTTTCACAGAATCCGGTCTGGTTGCAGGCTGAAGAGACGGAGGGAAGATTGATTTCAGATATCGCCATTTTTCCCTCAA
>DAIPLH010000452.1:0-2580 GCA_036769325.1 Bacteroidota bacterium | reverse complement strand
GATCGTCAAACCCATGATCCGCCGTGACGCCGAGCCGGCCAAGCCGGTTGTTCCTTCGTTCATCACGGGTGATGTACAGGGAGTCAGACTGGCTGGCGAGGGAATCATACTGTGGCTTCGTCAACGCACCCGGAATCCGGAAGGCGTTCCCGGTGCCGCTCAGGTGAACGCCAAGGTTCGTCCGCTCTCCAACCGGAGCGACGATCCCTGTGCTGAACAGCAGCTGTGAGCTTTGAGAATGCTGCCGCCAACCGTCGGATGTTGTATTGAAGGCGGAGAGGTACATCTTTGATCCCCCAAGGTCAGCCCCCATCGTAATATGCTCCCGATGGTAACCGTAGCTCCCGAATGACTGTCCGTACATCGTGTACGGGGAAGCGAACGTTGTATTGGAGTGGATATTCACGACCCCGCCGGCGGCATTACCGTAGAGCGACGATGAATTGGAGCGCAGGATCTCCATCCCTCCCGAGCCTGGGATATCGATCAGGTCCAACGAGGTTCGTCCATCCGGTTCTGTGTCGGGAAAACCGTTATTCATGATCCGGATCCCCCGCGATGTTCCGGAATTGGACCTCTCCCCCGCTCCACGCGCACCAAAACCACGGATTGTCAGGCGGACATCCTGGTTGCCATAACGCGACTGAGCAAGGACCCCAGGCACAAAAGCGAGCGCTTCATCAAGTCCATATCCCTTTGATGAATGCATGTCTTTCGCCTTGACGAAACTGATCGAGGTCGGTATTTCGATCCATGGTTGAGAGGTCCTGGTCCCGAGAACCGTTATCGGGGTATAAGTGTACTTTATGGAATCCTCTTCGGGCGTCTGGGCAAGCCCGGGCAAAGAGAACACCATCACCACAAGGGCTAAACAACTAAGTCTCAAGAGAAAACGCATTGAAATTCCTTTCCATGTGAACATTGGTATGGGTCGGATCGCGCGCGCTGGCACCGGAGGGCCAGAAGTGCCCTCCGGCCCGCGGCGTTCCGGGCCCAACAGAGCTACGGGTTATGGTTGTTCAGGAAAGGAACGGGGGTGACTTGTCGCGTACAGGCTGATAGGGAGAAGAGAGCGGATCAAGAATGTCTTGCTCCGGTAATGCAAACTCAAGAATCTCAATCGCCAGCCCGGGATCAACAACGAAGGCCTCGGGAGCATTGTCCTTGTCAAACGATTCCCAGGTGATTGAAGGCTGTGCAAAGGTTTCGGTCTCAGCCTTCCGGCGGTGGTTCGCCTCGTACTCCCATTCGAAAGGTTCAACCTGGAAAAGAAAGTAGACGATCGCGAGCGTGAGCGCTGCGATGTGATGAGGGATGGTTTGTCTGAAGTGTCTAATCACAGGAGTTTGTGAACAAGAACATGCTGTCCCGGGGAGGAAATTGGTTTTGGACGGTATCGAATTGGTGTTTCAAAGTCAATAGAATGCAAGGGTTCAGCCCAACCTTCGCAGATCGCAATTCGCTCCTCGCCAGTCACCACGCCGTTTCGCCTTATACAAAGCGGTTACTCCAGGTGATTTGCGATTAGTGAATTGCGACTTGACCCGCCCGACCGAACTCCATTGAACTCGGCTTCGGTCGTTCGGGCGGGGATTTGCGAAGTGTGTTGGCCACCATACAACAAAAAGCCCCGGCACTATAGCCCGGGGCTCACAAATAACGATCAGGTTTACTTCATCAACATCATTTTTTCAGTCCGCACCTGGTTTCCAGCAGTAAGTCTTGTGAAGTAAAGTCCGCTGGCAACTGTGGCTCCGGCGTCATTTCTGCCATTCCAGGTTACCGACTTGTAGCCGGCAGTTTGGAACTCATTCACCAATGAGGCAACTTCCTCGCCCAGTGAGTTATAGATTTTCAGCGAGACGAAGCCATCGACGTTGATCGCATAGCTGATGCTCGTCGAGGGGTTGAAAGGATTCGGATGGTTGCCCATGATCTTGACTTCCGCAGGCACTGCGGTCCGCAGCTGTTCCATGGTTTGATACTCGGCAAACAAGGCATCCCATTCGGGATCCGGCGGAGCGTCCACCTGGCAGTTAAACACAACTGGCGAGTAGCATCCTGCCGGGTCGGTCAGTGTTACAGTGTGTGAACCCATTCCGGCGTGCGGAACGGTCATCTTGGCAATGGAGTTTGTCCCATTACTCATGACATTAACAACCTGCGGACTGCCGTCGAGATCAAATGTGACTGTTGAACCGGTAAAGTCTCCGGTCATCTTCACCATTGCCTGCGCCGCGCCATTGGCATTGCACTTTGCATTGAAGAAGAAAATGTCGCCGCATGCGACACCGCCACCGGTGCCAATCAGGCTGTTGTAGGCAGCAAGGACGTCAATGCGTCCATGTCCATAGGTGTTATCCTCTCCGCCCGCTCCAAGATCGATCGCGGTCTCCATCAAAGCGGTCTTCAATTCATCAACCGTTGCGTCCGGGTATGCATCACGCAGAAGGGCGATGCCTCCCGCAACGTGCGGACAGGCCATCGAAGTGCCATCCAGATTGGTATAGCTGCCGCCCGGATACGCAGAACGGACTGCAACTCCACGGGCACAGACTTCCGGCTTGATCCGTTCTTCAG
>DAIPLH010000088.1:6773-9240 GCA_036769325.1 Bacteroidota bacterium | reverse complement strand
CCACTGAGCTCGTCACGGTTCGAGTATCCGCAGCGGATCCTCCCGGAGTTTATGTCTTGGAGGCTTATTGGGGAGGGCCTCGGTCCTTTCCAGCAGACACGCTGGGGTCAGACGCGAGTAGGTTCTTGAAACAGATCCCTTCATACGGTACAACATTGCAGACTTCCATTGCCACGCCATCCCGGTTTGATCTCGGGCAGAATTTTCCGAATCCGTTCAATCCGAGCACAAACATCAGATTCGAGGTGAGCGAACAGGGGTTTGTTTCGTTGAGGGTATATGATCTCCTCGGTCGGGAAGTAGTGACACTTGTTGATGAATATCTTGATGCTGGAGGCCATGTCGTTGCATGGGGCGGAAGGAATTCCTCCAATCAAACGGTTTCCAGCGGTGTGTACATCTACCGACTCGTTTCGGGCAACAACGTGATTTCGCGAAAACTTCTGTTCGGCAAGTAAGCCAACATCTTCTGGAGGAACCGTTCATGAAAAGGAAGCACAGAGCCAGAAAGCGGACACTGCTCATCCTGGGGCTGGCAATCGCTTGTTCAGGATTTACTCATCTCCTTTCCGCTGAAATACGTTCTGTGCGAAGCGGTAGCTGGTCAGACCCGAACATTTGGGCGACGAACTCTCCACCAACCCAGGGAGATAATGTCCTGATCGACAGTGGACATGTTGTCATCTACGACGTTTTGTCCGATGTGGAGATCCGGCTTGTCCACATACGTGGGACACTGAAATTCTCACAAGACGTCAGCACACAGCTTGATGTCGGGATGATCATTCTTGCAACTGCTGAAAGTGTTGATGTCAACGACAATTGTTCTCTGCATCGTCATGATGATCCCCACTGGCACGATGCGCCACTTCCCGCTTTAGAGATCGGGACGTATGATCAGCCGATACCTGAGGGTATTACCTCCAGAATTCGACTAGTCCATTTTGCCGGCATGAACACGGACTGTGCACCTGGAATCATTGTTTACGCTTCACGCATGGACATCCATGGAAGTCCTTTGGACAGGACTTGGGTGAAATTAGGTGCCGCGGCTCCCCAAGGAAGTTCAGGTGTTACTCTCGCGGAATCCGTCAATTGGAGGATTGGTGACAGGGTCATAATAACACGGGCCAGGAAACCTGCTGGCATGATCAATACCCAGGGATCCTGGCGGACAAGCGGGCTTTCTGAAACAGAGGAACGCGTGATCGTTTCAGTCTCGGAGAACCTGCTCTCGCTTGACAGACCACTCGATTTTCCGCACCCGACCTGGGCCGGCCATTCAACAGAAGTGGCAAATTTGTCGCGGAACGTCGTCGTCGAGTCCAAGCATCCTGACGGAGTGCGGGGGCATACAATGTACCACATGGGAAGCCAAGGGAGCATCAGCTATGCTGAGTTTGCGCACCTCGGCAAAGAGGGCGTGCTCGCGCGGTACCCAATCCATTTCCATCGCGCCCGAAACACCATGCGAGGGAGTTTCGTCATTGGGGCATCTGTGTGGGATTCACACAACCGGTTCATCACGGTTCACGGAACTGACTATATGGTGGTGCGCGATTGCGTCGGCTACAAGTCTTTGGGACATGGTTTCTTCATGGAGGATGCGTCGGAGGTTTATAACCTTTTTGAGAGAAATCTTGCAGTCCTCACATATGACGTTGATCCACTGCCCGATCAGGCCTTGCCGTACGACCATAATGACGGTGCCGGGTTCTGGTGGGCGAACGGTCGTAATGCTTTCCTGAACAACGTGGCAAACGAGGTAGATCAATATGGATTCCAATTCGATATTCCGGCGGATATTGTCGGGCCAGTTCTTCAGCCGGACGGGACGATACAGCAAAATGTTCAAATCAACAAACTCGCATTCGTCAAGTTCAAGGGAAACGAAGCTCATGCAACACTGAACTATGGCTTCTGGGGGAATGGTGATGCGGACCCGGACGATCCATTTGTCATCGAGGACTTCTCAACATGGGGAACCTGGTATGCCCTCGGGATTGAATCAAACAACTTTTTCTTCAAGAACCTCCACATCTACAACACAACCTACGGGCTGTATGCTGAGTATCCCAGGAATGGAAGAATAGAAAATCTCACGGCGATCAAGCCAGGAGATCACGCCATGTCATTTCAAGAGGGTCCCGAAGGACTAATCACTCTCAATAATGTTGTGATCGACAGCTCCGACGAATACCCATTCCGAATGTATGGAACGGGGCAACGGCGAAACGGTTGTGACATCCATATTCAGAACTACTCGATCACAAATACCATGAACGGACGGGATGGGGCAAAGTCCTCCGCGCTGGCGCGCCCGACTCCTGACCTCACACTCTATTTGCATGATTGGTTTGGAACAAACCAGGATGCGAAGGTCATCCCTGTTGTTCAGAATCGCAACGATGGATTGACCTATCAAAGCCTGCCGCCCGTGTTTGCCGAAGATGTGAAGGTTGCCATC
>DAIPLH010000088.1:5469-6763 GCA_036769325.1 Bacteroidota bacterium | reverse complement strand
ACTGATGTGCCGTTCCCCGACAACCCCATTGAGCCCGTCGACGATCTTCCTCCCGCCACGGTGATACTTTCACCGGCCGCCTCGCAGGTGTTTCCTACCGGAACGAACCACCTGAAAGTGATCGGGACCTGCATCGACGCAAGCAAGATCGCATCTATTACAGTAAATGGAGTGAATGCGAAATCGCTCGGCGGTAACTCAACTCGATGGGTTGCAGAACTCAGCGATTTACCGGAGGGTGAGTTCACCATTGAAGCATCTGCCAGGGATAAGTTTGGGAACATGGAGCTGACGCCGCACCTGGTGACGATAATGGTTGGCCAGGGAACGATCACCTCTGATCAATTACCGTCTGATGATTCAGTTCCTACGGAATTCGTCCTGCAACAGAACTACCCGAACCCATTCAATCCATCAACCACATTCCGCTATGCACTTGCAGAGCCGGGACAGGTCAGTCTGATGATCTACAACATGCTCGGACAACTGGTGAGGACGGTCATTGATGAGCATCATGCGGAAGGGTACTACGAAATAATCTGGGACGGAAGGAATGAGGCCGGAGCGACTGCCTCAAGCGGTATTTACACTTACAGAATGACAGCAGGGAATAGGATAGTCACGAAGAAAATGATCCTGATGAAGTAAATCACCAATAATTCAAAACCTGAGGTGTAGGCAGTATGCTAGCAGTTCTCTCTGAGACTCTCGGGGCTCGTGATGGAAGCCGCCGAATAACGGTGGGGGAAAACCGTTCAAGCGACGACAGCATACTGAAGAACAGGGAAAATGAAGAAAGAGCGGAAAGCAATAGTCGAGGCTCATTGGAGAAATCGCATATCCAAATTTCTCTCTGGCTGCAAATACTTTCACTGCTGACGGCTTAACCTTGACTTTGTTGGTCCCTATCGGTAGAATAGGTGCCCTTTCGAAATGGCTCGGGCGCTGCTCCCAAGGTTCTCTTGGCAGACCTGACAGCGTCGCTGGCAAACCTCATTTCTATCATCACCCAACAAATTGACCGTTAAGACCATGCGGCCTCTTATTTTCGGGACTGCAATCCAAATCAGATTTATTTGGGCGGCCCTTGCTCTATTGAGCATTGCCGGCATTGCACAAGGAAAGTCAGAGGATTCCGATGTGCTAATCCTGAAAGATGGAAGGGTCATTACGGGAACCATAATCGATCAGATTCCTGGTCAGATGGTAAGAATCCGAAATAACGAAGGGGAGATCGAAGAGTATCCTGCCGACCAGATAAAAGAGGTAACAAGGTTAGGTCCTGCTCTTGAAT
>DAIPLH010000088.1:0-5459 GCA_036769325.1 Bacteroidota bacterium | reverse complement strand
AAAGGTCCCCGTGGGCAAATGGCGGTGATGCTGGGGTATGGAGTCGAGGACGGTTATGATCTAGGGATTGGAGCTAGGATTGGGGCTACAGTCTCAAATTACTTATACCTTGGAGGAGTTTTCGTCTACCATTTTGGGACGTCGCAGACAATTGATTTGGGTGGTTCGACCCCCGGGACCTTTAAGGTCGAGGTGAATTCCTTATACGCCGGCGTTGAGCTTGGATTTGATGGGAATATCAGTGAGAGATTTGTAGTCCGGCTATACAGTCAGTTTGGATATTTTTCAGCGATGGCTTCACTTAGCGGACCAGGCGGCAGCGTTTCAGATTCCGAAGGAAGATTTTACATAGGTCCAGGTTTGCTATTTCAAATCGACGTCGGGAAGGTCCTGATTGGAGCTGACTTGAGGTATCTAATCATAACGGGTGATGGTGGGAGCGAGGCAAGTTCCTTCGGGATATTCGGGACACTTGGTTTTCGGTTGTAAAATGACTTGCCAATTTGCATTGGAGAAGAAGATGCTCAATAACCTGTGGAAATTTGCCTTCGGAATCCTCATCGTGCTTCTTCTACAATCCTGTGCCACACCGCGCGAAACTCAAACAGCCACGGTCCCAAAGGAGGGACCGTCAATAAGTCCGACAATCAAGGAAGAGGAACAGCATGTTTTGAAACGGAAGGTCGCCATTGCGAGGTTCAGCAATGAGACAAAGTACGGACAAGGATTCTTCTATGATGCTAATGATGATCGGTTGGGAAAACAAGCAATGGACATCTTTTCCGCGAAGTTGACAGCCACAGGCAAATTCATCATGCTCGAACGATCTGACCTTAATAAGCTTGCAACCGAACGCGAGCTGGGGAATCTTCAAGCCGAGAACATTTCAGCTGACTATCTAATCCTAGGATCTGTTACAGAGTTCGGACGAAAGACGACCAGTGAAGTGGGCGTGTTCAGTCGCACAAAAACGCAAACGGCTTATGCCAATGTAAGCATCCGATTGGTGGATTCTCGTACTGGTCAAATTATCTATTCGGAAGAAGGGAAGGGGGAAGCCTTTACTGAAGCCGGAACAACCCTTGGTTTCGGCGACCGGGCAGAATACGATGCTACGTTGAACGACAAGGTGATCTCCGCGGCGATCTCAAACGTTGTGAACAACATAGTTGAAAATCTGCTTGAGAAGCCATGGCGAGCATACATTCTGGCTGAGGAGGGTGGTTCGTACTTCATTTCAGGTGGCGCTTTGCAAGGGATCAAGGCAGGAGACGAATTCGCGGTTCTTGAACGAGGCAAGAAGGTAAATAATCCTCAATCTGGTATTTCGATTGAACTTCCGGCGAAAGAGGTTGGAAGGATTCGTGTAGAGTCTGTTATTCCAGGTGATGTTACAACAGAGCTTTCGATCTGTAAGAAAGTCTCAGGGGAAGTTCCATCGTCGGATTTTGGGAATATCATTGTTGGGGAGATCATGAAATGAAAGTAGTAAAGAGCAGGCCATTGATTTGTCTGGGTGTCTGGCTCGTACTGTCATCTTGCGGAGGTTATACAACAGGAATCGTTCAGAAGGCTGATAAGGCATATCTCAAGTTCGTGGGCAATACAAACTCGACCTATGCTATGATTGATGATGGTGATTTGTTTCCGATACTCGTCCCAGACGACCCAGGTTCGAATACGGATTATCTGTTCGAAGTTGTGCCAGGGACACGGCGAGTGAGGGTTATCCGTGACGACCGTGTCATTGTTGATCGTAAAGTCTTTGTCGACAATCACGTCACTATGGAGATTATCATACCATGAAATCTGCAATTGTTACTGTTGTTCTTGCATTTCTTTTCCTCGCCGGGTGCAAGTCCTCTGAAGAATCGATCTTTTATTGGGGCGACTATTCTGAAACGCTCTACGACCTGAAACACGAGCCAAACGATTCAACTCTGGCCACACACCAGTCTCAATTGTTCCTGATAATCAGCACCGCTCCTGAGGAAGGGAAGAAAATCCCGCCTGGAGTCTGCGCGGAGTATGGCTATTTGTTACTCAAGAATGGAAGCAAAGAAGAAGGGGTAAAGTATCTTGACCAGGAGGTCTCATTGTATCCAGAGTCCGAGACCTTCATCAAGCGCCTCAAACATGAATATTCTAGGAACGACCAATGAATACTGCAAAAACGCTTGTGGTGCTTCTTGCTGGTGTCTCGCTTGTTGGGTGTCAACAATATATCACGAAGGGAGAATTTGCCCCGAAAATGTATGACGAAACTCCAGCCGTAATAGTTGTCCTTCCTGCAATCAACAAATCGACCGCTTCAGACGCAAAGGTGTATTATGCCACAACTGTCTCAGAGCCATTGACCAATGCGGGTTATTATGTCCTACCAACTGAGGTTATTGATGATATCCTCCAGCAAGAAGGCCTATATGATACCGAGACGATGGTTAAGATCCCGGCCATAAAGTTCAAAGAGTATTTTGGTGCTGATGCGATCCTATACGCTACGATCTTGGAGTGGGACACAGAGTACTTGGTTTTGTCGGGAAGTGTGGAGGTAATGGCCGAGTGTGAGCTCGTATCCACCCAATCAGGAGAAAGACTTTGGTTTTATAACGACAAAGTGACAATCAACACAAGCGGGAGCAATCAAGGAGGTGGATTGGCAGGTTTACTTGGACAGATTATTGAGACAGCGATAAACACTGGAGTGCAAGAGTATGTCCCAATTGCAAAGGAGGTCAATAAAACAATTTTTTCGACCCTTCCAGCAGGTAGATACAGCAAAGCGTTCGGAAAAGACCAGGCAAGCAAAATTGCAAAGAAGGAAAAGGCAGATTAATAAGTTTGTGCAACAGATCTTAATGGAAATGCAAGCCGTTCTAACGGAAAACGAACAACGAAGGGCGGACCTTAACGTCGTCCTTTTGACAAGAAAAACTCTTCGAGTGCGGTTTGCTCGAATGCCTCAAGCGGAATTTACATTTACTGAATGACTGCAGGGAATACGATAGTCACGATGAGGATGATCCTGATGAAGTAGATCATCAATGATTCATATTCTGAAATGTTGGCAGCGTGTTAGCAGTTGCTACTGAGACCGACCCGCGTTCCTGCGCCTGCTCGTGAGGGAATCCGCCGAGTAACGGCGGGGAAGGCCGTTGGCCCAAGGGGACTCCCCGCAAACCCGTCTTGACTTTCAACCCAGGCTTTCTCACATTCTCGCACCACACCTCCCGGATTTTCTTTCTAATGAGTTCTTGCCTCCAAGCCACGTTATCAGTTCGCGCTCGCTGGCTGAGCTTGTCTAAATGCCTCCTTCTGGCGGCATCAGTTGTGTCCTTCACTCATCCCCTCCTCGCCCTAGATCCCAACAAGCGAATTACCCAGTATGACACCCGCATGTACAGTGCAAAAGACGGACTCCCATCAAATGCAGCAAAGGACATCTTTCAGGACTCACAAGGGTACATCTGGATTGCCGGGCAGGAGGGCCTTGTGCGATTCGACGGCGTGTCATTCGAAAGATATATCGAATCGGTTTTCATCTGGGACATCGACGAAGACTGGCTAGGGCGACTTTGGCTTGGTACACAAGGCAGTGGAGTCATGGTGTTCGACTATGATTCGTTAGTCACCTATGACTCTTCCGACGGGCTAACCGGAAATGTGGTCACCCACGTTTTGGTTGCATCAGACAGCACAGTTTGGCTTGGTACCGAAAGTGGGCTGACAAGATTCAAGGATGGTGTCTTCACGAAAATAACAATGAAATCCGGTTTGCCGAACAACCGGGTTATTTCTCTTCTTGAAGATTCACAGCAAAGAATCCACGTCGGTACCCTTAGCTCATGTCTCGTTACGTTGTGTAAGGGTACGGTAGAGAGCATTGCTGAACTACCGCAAGCCATTTTCGCTTCTTGTGAGCTTTCCTCAGGAGTCATTGTTGCGGCGGCGGACGGGCTCCTGTTCGGTGTCAAAAAAGGAAAAAGAGTCCCATTTTTTCCGTCGAAACATCCAACGGGGTCACGAGTACGGGCGATCCATGAAGACAAAGACGGGAACCTCTGGCTGGCAACAGATGGAAGTGCGATTGTCCGCTACAACGAAAGAGGATTCGAATATCTTACAATTGAAAATGGCTTAGAGGGTGACAACAATTTCTTTTACAAGATCATGGAGGATCGTGAAGGAAGTCTTTGGTTTGTAAGCGATGGAGGAATCTATCGACTGATGGACAATAAGTTCATTACCTTTGGAAAAACCGAAGGTTTTCCAAGCAACTACGGTCATTCAATTTGCGAAGATAGCAAGGGTCGAATGTGGGCAGGATTCAGGAGTGGTGGTGTGGCAAGGTTCGATATTCATGAGACACATGCGATCGGGTCTAAGCCAACACGTATTGAGGTGGGAGCGGTCCTGCCATCAGGGTCGGATGGCCTTTGGGTTGGTGCAGGCCCCGGTGTGGATCTCTTTGACCGCGCATCCTTTCGACGGGTTTTCGTGTCGCCAGAGGGGGATGCCGTCTATTCACTGTTGACCATGGCGAACGGCAACTTG
Organism: Bacteroidota bacterium; assembly: GCA_036769325.1. Taxonomy (GTDB): domain Bacteria; phylum Bacteroidota; class Ignavibacteria; order UBA10030; family UBA6906; genus DAIPLH01. Next base: position 905 of record DAIPLH010000088.1, on the reverse strand, counting down.
CTCATCGGGATGGGGGGAGGGGTGGTACTGTACGACCGCGGTACCTCCAAGAGATTGATGATACCCGGCCGCGACGAATCGTCGAACGTTGTAGCTATGGTCGAAAGATCCAACGGTGAGATTCTCGCGGGAACGTTCAGCAATGGTCTGTATAGACTTTCCGGTGAGAGTTTCGAGCGTGTTCGAATCAGTGACTCCTTACGACAGGAGGGTATTACGGCGTTGTATGAGGATACTGAGCATGTTCTTTGGGTTTGTGTTGATGGGAGTGGCTTGTATCGATTTTACAACGGTCTGTTCAAACGGATCACCTCACGAAACGGGCTGGCATTTGACCGACTCTTCAGTATCCTGGAAGACGACAATGGCAGATTCTGGTTTAGCGGGAATCAAGGGGTGTTTTCCGTGAGCAAAGATGAGGTGAACCAATTCTTGGATGGTTCCCTCAAGAAGGTTCAATCCACCTCTTATGGTCATCTGGACGGGATGAGAGAGTCCGAGTGTAACGGTCGTAAACAACCATGCGCGTGGAAGAGTCGGGATGGACGGCTCTGGTTTGCTTCAATTGCCGGAATTGTGTCAGTAGACCCTAATGACCTGCATACCAACAAGGTTGCTCCACCTGTCTATATCGAGCTCGTAATCGGTGGATTGAAAAACAAGGATGGAACAACCCAATATGGAAAAGCCTTCATGTGGGATAAAATGGTTCGCCTTGATCCTGACCAAGCTGAAAAAGGGGTTGAGTTCTCCCCAAACCACCGCGACATCACCTTCGAGTATACAGCTCTCAGCTTCGCAGTTCCAGAGAGAGTTCTATTCAAGTACCAGTTGGAGGGTTATGATAATGATTGGATCGACGGTGGAACCAGCAGGCGGGTTACATATACAAACCTTCCGAAAGG
>DAIPLH010000451.1:0-2587 GCA_036769325.1 Bacteroidota bacterium | reverse complement strand
CATACCCGCGCAGCTGTGTCGTTGAAATATAGCCAAGACCGGTCCCACCCATAAAAAAGAGTTCTATAGGCGGGATTGGTGATCCTGATCCGAACTCTGAAAGATAGCCAAATTGTGAACTGAGGAGCAATGCCACCCGGTTCGTCCCAAATACAGGCACGTACCAGTCGGACTGGAACACCCACTTGTGGAAGTTGATAGTCCCCGGAAGAGGTCCCCCGGAAACTTCCACTGAAAGAGAATTATTCGAGCCCATTGAGGGAAAAACGGGATTGTCCACGCTGTTGCGTGTAAAGATCTGCGTCAAACTTACCTGGGTCGACTTGCCTTCAATATAGACTCCCCGCCCGTCGATGACGTCATTGCTCTGGGCCTTGAGAATCCAGTCCCCGCGGAAGTAGATGTCCGGCCACTTGAACCTTCTGCCCACCCGCAACGACCCACCGACCTGCCTGAGGTCAAACGTGATCCGCTGACGGGTATCAAAGAGGTTCACGCCGAGAAGCGTCGGCGTGTTGAACAGCCAGGGTTCCGTAAAACCGATTGTGAACGTCCTGAAACTGGATGCTTCACCAAACTGCCACTGAAAATTCAGGATCTGGCCTGCACCGCCGCTGAGGGGATCGGCGATCGAGAAGTTGTTCAGCGTGAATCCGAGGGCGCCTGTGAAACCAAATGCGCCGCTGTAACCAACCGACGCGTTCACGTTGTCGCTGGACTTTTCCTCAACTTCGTACGCAAGATCCACCGTCTCTCCATCGTTGCGGAGGTTATAGTCCGGCCGGATTTTCTCGGGGTTGAAGTAGTTGAGGACAGAGAGTTCCCTGACGCTCCGTATGATGGCTGCCCTGCTGAAGTAGTCCCCCGGCCGCGTCTGCAACTCCCTCCGGATTACCTTCTCCATCGTTTTCGTGTTCCCTTTAATTCCGATACTGCCGACCCGGAACCGGTTGCGTTCGTAGACGGTAATCTTCAGATCAATGCTGTCTTCGGCGACGCGGATTTCTTTCGGCTCGAGATTGAACGTGAGGTACCCGTTGTCAAGATACAGCGAAGCGACGTCAGTCTGCGCTTCGTTCCCTCTCAGGTTTTGCTCGAGCTTGCTGGCATTGTATACTTCCCCGTTGGCGATGTTCAGCCGGTCGTTCAGGACAAAATCTGAATAGACGGTGTTCCCTTCCCACTCGATGTTCCTGAATTTGTACTGGGGGCCTTCAGAAATTCTGATAAGCAGCGACATCTCTGTTTTGTCTTCACTATACCAGAGCGTATCGGAAAGAATCTCAGCGTCGCGATACCCGTTATCGCGATAATACTGTACGATGAGTTTTTTGTCCTCCTCGTATTTCTTCCTGTCAAAATTCGCCGAAGTCCAAAACTGCCACCAATTATCTTCCGCCGTTTCTTCCATCTCTCCTTCGAGATCCCCCTCATCGAACGACGTATTCCCCTCGAACATGATGGATGAGACTTCCACCTCACTGCCTTCGTCAATATCAACCAGCAGCACCACCCGACCGTCAACCGAATCGTCCGGTTCAATGGCCACATTCACTTCTGCAAGAAGATACCCCTCTTCCTCATACATCTTCAGGAGATCCTTGCGGATGCGGAGGAGCTCATGTTTCTGCACAACCTGACCCCGGGTCAGCATGACTTTCTTCTCAAGGTCTTCCTCATCGAACTCATCATTGCCGGTGAATATGGTTCTGGAGTACCGGGGGAGTTCACGAACAGTGATCATGAGGTAAACGCCGTCACCGACCGACCGGTCTATGGTAATCTGAACATCGTCGAAAATCGACAACGACCACAGCTTCCGGATAGCCTCACCGAGCTGATCTCCGGGAATCACCACCTCGTCGCCAACTTTCAGTCCGGAATTCGCAATGATGGCCCCCGGGTCGGACATGGTGAGTCCTTCCACGGTGATGCCGAGTATTTTATGGACTTCCTGGGGATTGGCTGACTGCGAGTAAATAGCTGTCGGACAAAGCAGGCCCACCACCGCTGCCACCTGCACCCAAAACCGCCTCATTTCATCGATCCTGGCACGCTTCCAAACAGGCGTTTGAAAAAACTCTTTCCGTTTCGTTTTCTCCCCACCTGTTCACCGATCATTCCAAATCTTCGGTCGCGGCACTGGTACTCTCTGATTGCATCGTACAGGTCCGTCCGTCTGAATGATGGCCAGTATTTCTCCGTGATCACCATCTCCGAATATGCAAGCTGCCAGAGAAGGAAATTGCTGATTCGAAATTCGCCGCTCGTCCTGATCAGGAGGTCCGGATCAGGCATACCGCTCGTCGACAAATACGACCCTATCAATTCCTCGTTGACTGCCTCGCTCGTGAGTGTCCCGTTTCTGACTTCCCCGGCGATACGTTTGACTGCTTGTGCGAGATCCCAACGACCGCTATAGCTGAGGGCAAGAATGAGGGTCAGTCCGGTGTTGTTCTTAGTTTTCTGGATTCCTTCAACAAGCTCGTTGCGGACTTCCTGGGGGAGACGGTTTACATCGCCGATCGCCTGCATCCTGACGTTGTTGCGGTGGAGGCGGTCGGTCTCGTCCCGTATCGCCCTGCGG
>DAIPLH010000087.1:0-9270 GCA_036769325.1 Bacteroidota bacterium | reverse complement strand
CAGGCGTGACTGCCTGAAGGCCGGCTGCTCCACCATAGAGGACACACACAGAACCAACATCAAGCACTGCACCAATGGGTTCTCCGGGAACACCGATGGCCAGATCGTCATAGCCATCTCCGTTGAAATCACCTGCTGCCTTCTGAGCAAAACCGTTCCCTAACGGTAGGGCAAGGGAAAATGCAATCAGTGCACTGGTTATACAAAGAGTCCTCATAACGCCTCCTTTATTGATGAATGTGTTCAAGTTTTAGTGTCCGGATATTTTATCATGATCATCATTGCGATCTTCATGAAGTCACCGGCTGTGTCGACTTTCAGCACAATCATTTCAAATAGACCATCTTCTTTGATTGATTGAACTGTTCATTCACGAGACGATAGAAATACACACCAGTCGAGAGGTAGGTGGCATCGAATACGACTCCGATTTTTCCCGCCGGCATTCTCCTGTTCAGCAATTCGGCAACCTCTCTCCCCTGAAGGTCATAGACCTTGAGGTTGACGTGTCCTTCGCGTTCGATTTCAAAGCGAATTGTTGTTCGGGGGTTAAAGGGGTTCGGATAGTTCTGGTGCAGCAGGAATCCTGCCGCGATTCCATCGGAAGCTTCGACGACGTTCGTGAGGACTCCTCCGGTCGTCGTCCTCAGTATCGCACCGCCACCCCCGACAGCAATTCCGACGCTATCATTGGCAAACCAGACATTTTCCAGATACTCGCCGCAAGTAGTCACCTGTTCGGTCCACGTGGCGCCAGCGTCCGTGGTCCGAAAGGCTACTCCCTGCGAACCAACAATGGTACCCGTCAGGTCATCAAAGAAGGACACGCCATTGAACAGGTCACTTCCGCCCAGGGGCCGCCAGGTCCAGTTGGCGCCTCCATCTATCGTTTGATAAAGCCCCGAAGTTCCTACTGCGAATCCAGCTTCCTCGTCAATCATGACAACACCGTAAAAGGCCCCCGAGGCTCCCGTTACCCCTTCGTTCCAATTCAGCCCACCGTCCGTCGTGAGCAGGATTGTTCCGTTGTCGCCAACCGCAACTGATTGTGTCACGGATACAGACGAGACATCAAAGAGGTGCTGCGTTGTCCCGCTTGTCTGCAGTTGCCAGGTCGTTCCCCCGTCTGTCGTCGCTAATATTGTCCCACCAAAACCTACTGCGGTCCCATAGTTTTCATCGACAAATGAGACGTCATACAATTCATTGATCGTGCCGCTGACTTGCGGTAGCAACGTAACACCACCGTCGTTTGTCCGAAAAATGGTCCCGTTGCTTCCAACGATCGTGCCCGTGTTGGCATTGACGAAGTCCAACCCTCGCAGACTTTCCGAGGTCCCGCTTGCATGCGCTGTCCACGTCATCCCCATATCTGTGGTCGCAACCATGGCACCGGCATCTCCCACCGCGATGCCTGTACCAGCCTCACTAAGGAAGAGATCATTCAGATTGAGAGTGGTTATGGCACTGACTTGACTGGTCCACGTGTCGCCACCATCGACTGTCTTCAGTACCGTTCCGGAAGACCCAACCACAGCACCTGTATTGGAATCCAGAAAGGAAATCCCCCAGAGACTTCCAGACACACCACTTGCGATAGGGTTCCAACTTGCCCCCGCATCCGTTGTGCGAAAGAGTTCTCCGGACGCCCCAACCGCCGCACCATTCAGCTCATCGTAGAAAGCCACGTCATACAATTGGATTCCTGAAGGGACCGGAAGAGAAACCCAACTCGAGCCACCGTCCGTGGTCCGAAGAGCGACCGGCAGGTATGTAGAAAAGTCGAACCCTACGGTAGTCGCAATATCGCCGCTCGTGCAGGAGACATTGTACAAGAGGGCGCTTGTCCTACTGGTTTGAAGGGCCCATGTCTCTCCGCCGTCGCTTGTCCTGAGTATTGTTCCATCCCCCCCTACTGCAAAGCCGTCATCTATATCTCCAAAGGAGACGTTCTTCAGTAACGCAGTTGTTCCACTCGATTGAGCGACCCACGTTACTCCCCCATCCTCCGTCCGAAGAACGATCCCGCTGCTGCCTACGACAATGCCATGAAGTGCATCAGGAAAATCCACGCCCCAGAGCCACTCCGATGTTCCGCTGTTTTGGGGTGTCCACGATGCACCTCCGTCCGCAGTATGCAGGATCACGCCGTAGGTCCCAACGATGATGCCAGTGTTGCCATCACTGAAATGGACAGCGTTTGTTCCTGTGATCTGTCCACCCACACGGAAGGAGGTCGACCACGAACTTCCCCCATCTGTTGTTCGTACGAATGTGCCACCATTGCCGACCGCAACGACCGTATTGGTGTCGACCACCTGGACGTCAAACAGTGTGTTTCCCTGTGGCAGCGGGTTCTGCCAGTACCATCCGTCTTCGGCAAAGACACCCGGTCTTGCAAGCAACATGAGAGAGGTAAGAGCAATAACCTTATTCATGGGTCTGTCCTTCTGATGATTGAAACAGGAAGAGTACATCACTCGATGAATCTAAGGGGGCCCAAGCCCACCTTCAATGCCATAAGGATGTCATTTACGAAGGCCAATGACCGGAGGATAACGGACAGGTTGCTCTTAAGGCCTACGGCTCAGGGCTGACGGACTTTCTGAGGGTATGGATGTTCGCAGCTACACAGGAAGGTTGGAACGAGCGGATACTTCGGAATATCAGGGGAAGAGGTAATGACTAATGACCAATGATTCTTTCCTTTAGTGCCTTCGCCACCGCCTCGGATTTAGAATGAACGTGAAGTTTTTCGTAGATGTGTTTGATATGGTTACGGACGGTCTCTATGCTGATAAAAAGTCGATCAGCAATCATCTTGTAACTGCATCCATCAACAAGAGACTGAAGGACCTCCGTTTCCCGCGGGGTCAACGAAGAATCTGAGGAAGGTGTCGGAGCGGTACTCCTGAACAGTTCAAGGACTCGTCGGGCTATCCCTGAATTCATCGGTGCACCACCGGAATGGACATCCCGAATGGCAGCTACCAGAACATCTTTCGGCGTGCGTTTGAGGAGATACCCGGAAGCGCCGGCACAAATTGAGCGGAAAATCTTCTCGTCATCCTGATATACTGTGAGCATGATGACGTGGATGCCTGGATGGAGGAGATTCATTTTGCGGACGCCCTCGATTCCCGACATTCCGGGCAGGCCGATATCCATCAATGTCACGTCAGGCGGGCTGGAAGAAAACTCCTCCAATGCAGTCTCACAATTCTCAAACGCACCGCTACAGACAAATCCAGGAGTGCTTGAAATAATGTGCTCGAGGGTCTGCCGCGTGTCGGGATCATCCTCCACAATGCCGACGGATATGATTGGATCGTCACTCATGAACGTTGTTAAGGAAGAATAGACATTCTCGAGTTGAAGGACAATGACATAAACATGGCATGTTCTGGACGGTAGACGTCAGTGTCATCCTCTCGGCCACCCCCTTCTCCGGAAGCAATCAACAAAACTTCCAACGGGTATCCCTGTCACCGTCGTTGCGTTGGGACCTGTAACAAGACCGACGTCCCCGTTCCTTTGATCGTCTGGACTGACAGTTCCCCTCCCATACTTTTCGCTCGGATCTGCATGTTTGCAAGTCCGTGCCCACTTCTTGTCTGTTCATCCAATATCCCCTTTCCGTCATCGATGACCTTCAACTGAAGGGAACCATTTTCGATTGCCATGTTCACCATTGCCGTACGACAGTCGGCGTGTCTGATAATATTGTTCACGGCTTCTTTGAAGATGAGCAGGAGGTTCTTCCGGGCCTCAAGCGAGAGTTGGAATTTCTCGACTTCCGGCTTTATCTCCAGCGTGTAATCGATCCCCTTCGCGGAGAACATTTCCTGTGCAAAGTTCTTCATATGGGTCAGCACATCCTGAAAGCGATCATGACGCGGATCGATGGACCAAACAAGGGTGCCAACAGCATCGAGCAGCTCGCGGGCATTGTCCCCGATTTTCTGAGACATTTCGTACAGCCGTGGCGATGTTCCGCTTGCTTCTTCCTTTGCGACCTCACTGAACAAAGCGATTCTGCTAAGGCTTGCACCGATGTCGTCGTGGAGATCGGTGGCAATCCGGGCGCGCATGCGCTCAACCTTCAGGAGCTGGCCGACACGATACCGGTATGCCTGGAACCCGATCGCCACGATTGTGAAAGCGGAGGTGAGGGTAAACCACCATGTTCTCCAAAACGGTGGTATGATCGTGATTCTTACCGATACACCTTGCTCGTTCCAGACGTCATCATTGTTGCTGCCTTTCACCCGGAAGACATACTCGCCACCGTCGAGATTCGTGTAGCTCGCATATCGTCTTGTTCCGGAGTAGATCCAGTCCCTGTCAAACCCTTCCAGCATATAGGCATAACGATTTTTTTGCGGAGCGGCATAGTCAAGAGCCGCAAACTCAAACGAGAAGAAATTGTCGTTGTACGACAACTGAATGTCGTTCAACATCCACGCCGACCGATCCATACGAACTGGCTTGTCAAACACACGAAAGCTCGTCAGCACAATCGGAGGGATGTTCGTGTTCATCCTGATACTGTCCGGATAAAATGCGTTGAAGCCATTGATTCCACCGAAGAACATCTGACCACCCTTGCTCCTGCAATATGCACCCTGATTGAATTCGTTGCTTTGCAGCCCATCGAAGATGTCGTAGTTTTGACAGCGGTGGGTCTCGGGATTGAACTTGCACAGTCCATTATTCGTACTCAACCAAAGGTTACCTGCATCATCGGGGAGAATTCCATAAACAACGTTGTTTGGGAGGCCATCCTTTTCCGTGAAGTGTGCAAAACGGTCATCTTCGCGGACATACTGATTCAAACCATTCGCTGTACCCAACCAGAGATTTTCGTTACTGTCCTCGACAATCGCAAACACTGTCAGATCACTCATGCTGCGCGAATTATGTGGCTCGGGCTTGAAGTGTTTGAACGTTCCCGTCCTTCGATCATATCGAGTCAGGCCACTACCCCATGTCCCGATCCAAAGAAACCCCCTGCGATCCTCATAGATTGAATAGATCCAATTGCCACTCAAGGAATTGGGGTTGCTTTTTTGCCTATAGTATTGTTCAAACCTCTGCGTATTCCGGTCAAACCGATTCAGGCCCTTCGCCGTTCCTACCCAGAGATACCCCGCTCGATCCTCATATGTGGAAAAAATTGCATTATCGCTGAGACTGAGCGAATCACCCGGAATGTTTCGATAATGAGCAAAGTCGCCGGAGCGTCGGTCATATCGATCCAGTCCTTCATTATCAGTCCCGATCCAAAGAAATCCGAATCTGTCTTCCATGAGGGAAAGGATGGAGTTACTGGCTATCCCGGCAGATCTATTCTGGGTGTATCGAAAGTGAACAAATCCTCCATTTTCTTTGTCGTATCGGTCCAGTCCGCCTCCCAGCGTTCCCACCCAGAGGTCTCCCCGGCTATCCTCAGCCAGTGCTCTCACAACATTGTTGCTCAAGCTGTGAGGAACGCTCGGGATCTGGAAGTGATGAACAAATTTTCGCTTGTCCGGATGGTGCAGGCCTAGACCACTTGCGCCAGTCCCAATCCAGAGTCTGCCTGTGCGATCCTCACAAAGGGAGAAGATGTAATTGTCTTTCAAAGAATAGACATTTTCTGGTCCAGCTTGAAAATGAAAAAAGGTATTTGTAGCGCGATCGAACCGGTTGAGTCCACCGCCATATGTCCCGATCCAGAGATCTCCTTTGCTGTCTTCAAGAATGCACTTCACGCCACCGCTGCTGAAACTCTTCATATTGTTTTTCTCGTGATGATAGGCACTGAGCTCGTTCGTCTTTTCGTCATATCGAATGACCCCGCTGCCCAGGGTACCTACCCAAAGGCATCCGGATTTGTCTTCGTAGATTCTGGTCACAGAATAGTTGCCAATGCGATCGAAGGGAGCAAACGAAGATGACTCTCCTTCCCCCGGAGTTACGTTTTGTTTGTGCACGCCCCCCCAGGTTCCAACCCACATTCCCCCATCCCTGCCAACGCATATACTTGTAACACGATCATCGCCCAGACTCCTGGGGCTGGTCGGGTCATGCCGATATCTCAAAAAACTGTTGGTGTTTGGATCATACCGGCTCAGACCTCCCCCCCAAAGACCAATCCAGATGGTGCCCGCAGAGTCCTGCTCGATGGCAGAGACTGAATTGCCACTCAGACTGCGAGGGTTGGCGGGATCGTGCTTATACCGAATGAACCTGTCCTCAACTCGAACATATCGATTCAATCCTCCACGGAAGGTACCAACCCAGATGTCACCACCGTCATCCTCGTGCAGACACATGATTCGACTGTCCGATATCGAGTTGGAATCGAAAGGATCATTTTTATAAACAACAAAGTCGTAGCCATCATATCGGTTGAGTCCATCTTCAGTTCCAAACCACATGAATCCCTGCCTGTCCTGAATGATTGCATTCACCGTAGACTGTGAAAGGCCTTGTTCAAGCGAAATCCGGTCAATTCTCAAATTCAAGTCCTGAGGGAAAACCGGCCCAGGCCAGGATGAAATGAGCAGGGGAATCAGGGCGACTATGCGAAACTGAGGAATTCGTCGTTTGCTGATAACGAGGCAACATTGGATGGCGACCCAACGCAGGTAACAGTGCGTCCGACCGCGGGATCCGGAATTAGCGATGGATATGTGGAACGTAACGGTAGGTTGATCAGCATTCGACCCGAATTCGACGGCTGATGAGGTTGACATCACTCTCTGCGGGGTTGAACAACGTTCAACACAAAGTCACTAAGGTGGAGGATGCACACAGGCAATATAGAAAAACTTGAAAGGATCTTCAAAAACAGGGATGGCAGAGAGAAACGAAGAGTAGCCGAAGTGCTAGCGTGCCGGATTCATCCTTCCGGCAGTCCCCTCACTCGTGCATTGAACGCACGTCCTCGGGCTCAAAGCGATTCAATTTAACCACACGAGCCTTCCGCCTCTGCATTGTTGGCACACTTAGCATTGCCTCGGATTTGCTATCCGCCTCGATAATTGCCCACCCCGTATGGTCACCATCCTTACATCCCCACTCAAAGTGAGTGATCGTCCCGATCGACTCGATTTGTTTAAGCGACTGCTTGCACTCCTCCAAGGTGTGTGGTATGATGACGATGTATCTGTCCATGCAATGTCCCTTTCCGGAGATTGTGAAGAGGAATAATACAATAGTTGAATCGTCAAATCAAGGATCAAACGGCGAGGAGGGATTGGTTGCGTGAATATCAAACATGAAAGGACGAAGTGAGGAGGGCACGGTGGAAACCATATGATGGGTAGACTGGACTGAGAAGAGTCGCCTAATCCATTCCCACATCTCCAATCTCCCTTATGATTCATCAATTATCTATCAACACTCTTCCCTCCTCAATTGTCCTGAATCTGTAATCCGCAATCTGTAGTCCGCAATCTCCTCTCACTTCACAACGATCATTTTCTTTACGTCGATGAATGTTTGATTCGCCGTTGTTCCCCTTGCCTCGATTCGGTAGAAGTATAACCCGCTTGCAAGTCCCGAAGCATCAAAATTTACTCTCTTGTATCCGGCATCCTGCACTCCATCGGCCAGAGTGGCGATGTGCCTTCCAAGGATATCGTACACGCGCAATGTTACGTAGCTTGCCACCGGCAACTGATAGCTGATCACAGTGGCCGGGTTAAATGGGTTAGGGTAATTCTGGGTGAGGTGATAATCCTTTGGGATTCCAGCGTTTGCTTCTTCATCCACCCCAACGGTATTGACGACAAACATCGTGTCGTCAATTGTGCCATCGTTGCCAAGGTCGACCAGGATTCTTACGGTGGTCAACGAGGTATCTGCAGCAATCACATAATGTGTCGTGTTGGCCGGCAGGAGGATGTCGTCATGCCCGAGAGCCCGCTCGATCCCTGTGCCAAGATGCTGCGCGCGAAGGTCGTACGCTTTATCCTCGCCGAAATTCGCCAGACGAGCCTCCTCAGTGGGGAGATGAGCTATTGCCACTGAGTCGCCTGCGGTTATCTGGAGGTTCAGGAAGGCGAAGAACCACTCGTTCGCCGAAGATCCTCCGATTGTTTTCAGAGAAACTACCTTTGCTTCCTCACTCTTCAGAGAGAACCCATCACCTATGCTGATCGCATCAACTTGTCCGGAGTCTGCATCCAGTCGCTCATAGTGATAGAGTCTTCCCCCCTCTGAGAAGAGCACAGAGGATGCACTATCCCGGAATTGATTCATCGTTACGAAGTACTGTCCGGCAGGTAGTGAGTATCCAATGGGTGGTGTCAGAACCCCGACAACCGGAATCAGAGGAGAAGCACCGGCCATCGTTCGGATGATTCTCCCCCCGGAGTACCCGACAGAGTCCCCTGAAGCGGAGAGAATGAGAATGTCCGGCCCGGACGATACATACAACGACATCTTCGATGTAGGGACACTTCCACCGGATCCATCGGCGGCGGAAATTGAAGGCGGCTCTTCCAGAAGTCCCAGGATGGGTTGCTGGAGAAAGTGATCGCTCAAGAGGTCGAGAAAGAGCCCCTCCTCTGCCTGGCCATATTCAAGGCCAAGGAATTCTTCCCAGGTATTTGCCAGTGAGTCAATAAGAATATATTCCCGATTCTCCCCCGCCTCATTCGGATCGTACACGTAGAGTCGGAATTGTCCTTCCGTGACCGGATCTCGCACGAGTTTATGCGGGATAACGGCATGCCCTGCGGGCTTCGGCGGATTCAATGCCAGTATCCGGTGGGGGCCGACATCGTCCATCAACATTTCACGAATGTCCTCCAGCAACTCTCTCGGACTGACTGTCAGGAGGTTATTGTCGATATGTGCCACATGCGTTGTGTCGTTTTGGTAGAGGAAGTATTTGTTGATTGTCGTTCGTAATGGCTCTACAGACGTTAGATCAAAAATTGTTGTTGTGACGGGCAGTTGAGGGTTTTGGCTAAAGAAGGAGGTCGATTGCTCAAAAGCAAGCAGAGCCGATAGTGGAAGTCCAAAACATGACCCATTCCAAGGGCTTTTGAGGGCGGTCCATGCAGCCATTGCCCTCTGATTCGGCCTGGTCGGATCCCCGAAAAGCGAAGTTTCATAGCATTTGTTCACGCCGTACGTCCTGACAAATGATGGCCAGTCAGGAAAGTCACTTGACTGAGCTCCCGTCTCAATTGCTAAGGTGCGATGATAGACGTTACCGGTGAACGGATCAATGCCGGTCCGGTAGTCGAACTGCTGGTACCACGACGCTGGCCA
>DAIPLH010000450.1:0-2596 GCA_036769325.1 Bacteroidota bacterium | reverse complement strand
GAGAAGGGACGAAGTCCAAACACACCCTTGAACCATCCCTGGAAGTCTTGAAAGGTATAGTGGGCGCGTGGATTGAAGTTTGTTCGGTCAATGTAACTGCACTTGTGGACTCGGATCAGATGCTTGTAGAATGGGTAGGAGAGTCTCTCCGTCCTAAATTCAAAATACCTTTCTGTTTCTGTTTGGCTCACCACCTTCCAATGTTCAGAGCTATTTGCCTCAGTCGCTTCTTGCCATCGTGTCGCTTCAAACAAGTCCTGTGTGCATAGTTCAATACGGTCGGGTTGCTTCTTTGGGACCCACCTCCCTTTAGAGAATTCAACGTTTGATTCGTTTTTGTCGTGTATGCTCAGTGTGTTGACATAGGATACACCCTCGTCCATTCGATCTCCGTAGAAGCCTTCCGGAACTCTATAGCTGGAATACGTTGCGGCCAGAATTTCTTGATCCGTGAAATCAGACCGAACTATCCCAACACTGGCCTTGAAAGTAAGCGTATCCTTTGACGAAGCCACTGACATTGAAGCGATGGTCAGGATGCAGATAACCAGCCTGCAAGTTAGTCTGCCCATGTTGAGAGCGCACAGTGAGTGAGAATCCCGCCAAGCGAGGAGCAGCCCGTAATGGATCACGGGTTTGCTTTTCTCAAGGAACGCCACCCTGTACCGATGATGATCGAGTGAATGACGATCCAGCCAACGAAACCGAACACATCGTAGCCGCGCGTGATCATGTAAACATCAAAGATAATTCCCTTCGCTACCTCGATCACTATCACAGTCCAAACCAGAGGCCCCGCAAGGGACGGGAAGCGGGATGCAACAAGCAGTCCGATTCCGATCGCAGCGCTTTCCAGTCCAAACCCAATCCAGGTATCAACGAGAAAACGGGCCAGCGGATCTCCGGCTGCTTCCAGGGCCAGTGTCCCTTCAGGGCTCATTGCCCGGATGGGAGCCCGGACTATTGCGGTCATGACAAATTGAAGGAGGTAGAATCCGCCAACGATGCGCATCCACCAGACGAGTGATCTCATGGGTTGTTCCTTTTTGAAGTAATTGGGCAGCTTTCCGGATGCGGCGACATCAGCATCAGCAGCCAAGTTAGCCCGCGTCCACTATTCGATGAATGGCCATTCATTTACACCCTTGTGCATAGCGCGCTTCCGAAGGGCGAGGTATTCCTCTTTGAGCGATGGCATCTCACTCTCCGAAACATATAGCGCTCTTGCCAGTGACCACGAGTCATTGCCCACAGCGGAGACCAACTGATTGTACCCGAGAGCAAACTCGATCAGCCGACGAAAAACGGCGGCCTCACTTGTCGATACGAAACCACTCGCATCGAGGTCTGCAATCGTCTTGTAGACTGCTGCAGTAGAATCGGACTTGGCTCTGAGCCCGGCCTTCCATCGCGTGACTTCTTTGTCATCCGCACCGGGCAGCGGACACGTGGTGTTTTGATAGGAACGACCGTATTCTCCCGTCGTCTCGTTGCGGCGGAATTCAAGTATCACAGAGCCCGCCATGATAGACGCAATGGTCGCTAAGTCACCCTGCGCTGATTCCGTCATGCCTTGCTCCCGAACCTCCGCAACATACTGATCAAAGTCTGACGTCATAGTGCTCTCCTGCGCGTGAAGAGGAATTACCAAGGCAGGGATGATGAGTAGAATCAGGATTCGTCGAAATGGCATGATTCTCACTTTGTGTTGATTAGGCGCTGGCTAACGGACTGGCGTTAGCGCATTGAGGGTACCTACTCTCCTGCGAGTGTACACCGCACGAGGCATTATATTACTCATTCACGAGTGTGATCATTTGATTTTACTCCAATTTTACCGGTTGCTTCTTGTTTTTTTCAGCTTCGATCAACAGCGGACTCCCTCTTCCGTAACCGCGAAGAACAAAGATGACTGGCAATTTCATTCTCCATTCGATTCGCTCTCCAAACCATATGGCTGGCAACCACCTTGTTGATTGGAAGGCTCTATCGATCGAATCCTTGAAAACATCTGGAACAGCATCCAAGCCAATCGACTTCACAATCCCATCAGGGGTAATCAGAACTTCAATAGTGTAGCAACCTTCCAACTCACTTCTCCTTGCAAGTTCAGGATAGCCAATCGACTTCGCAAGGGAGTCCCACCCTATCACCGGGGATGGTTGCTTGTATTGACTAGTGTCTGGTTCACCAAGGGACACCACGATCTTTCGAAGCGTGCGCGGAACGCGGGAAATTTCGACAGTTGTGTCTTGTGACGTTTGACTCCATGAGAACTCTTGAAAAGTCGACAGAACAATGACGAGCAAAACATGGGTCCATCTCAATGGTTCAGCTCCGCGGTCTTATCACATGAATGGACTTCGGCCAAGCTGTGAAGTAGAATAGTTTGATTTGTACTGCCCACTCCAGCGTCGCAAAGCCAATAAAGAGCGCCGTCGTCCTACCCATAACGCCGCCTCACCTCCGCGATCGAACCGATGATAAGCTTTTCGAGCGTCGACCTATCAAGATCGGCAAGCTGATGAAGCGACAACATTTGATGACTCTCCTTGGAGCAACCGCCTAACGGGAGAGCGCAACGGTCGGCGCGCGG
>DAIPLH010000086.1:0-9291 GCA_036769325.1 Bacteroidota bacterium | reverse complement strand
AACCTGATCACCGTGGACGAACTGGATACGCTGGTGAAGAAGCTGCAGGGGATGACGTTTGACCAGAGGATCCAGGAACTTCGCCTTCGGCCCGATCGTGCCGATGTCATCGTTCCGGCCGCGATTGTGATTCAGAAGATCCTCAAGGTTGCAGGCGTTACAGAGATGCACATTCCGAGTGTCGGGTTGAAGGACGGCCTCCTGATCGATATGATCCAGGAGCTCTATGGGGAGAAAAAGGCCGCGCGCCGTGACCAGGTAATGGCCTCAGCGCTCCAAATCGGGCGCAAGTATCTGTTCGACGAACAACATGGTGTAACGACCGCGACACTCGCGGTGAAGTTGTTCGATGAGACGCGTCAGCTGCACGGCCTCAGTCTTGAGTACCGACTCCTGCTGGAAGTTGCCGCCCTTCTTCACGACATTGGCCATTTCATCAACATGACCGGACATCATAAACACACGCAATATCTCCTGAACGTGACTCCCATCATCGGACTGAATGCAGCTCAGATGTCCATTGTCGCAAATGTTGCCCGTTACCACCGAAAATCATTTCCGAAACCGCAGCATGAGTATTACCGATTGCTTTCATCGAAGGACCGTGTCGTGGTTTCAAAACTTGCGTCGCTGCTCCGGCTCGCAGACGCGATGGACAACGAACACTCTTCGAGAGTGACCGACTTTGAAGTGGAATACAAGAAACCGAAAATGATTCTCCGGTTGAAGGGAGAGGGAGACGCGCTGCTGGAGAAATGGTCGCTCGCCAGAAAGTCTGATCTCTTTGCGAGTGTCTTCAGCACGAAAGTTGTGGTGGAGGAGTAGAGGATGTCGGTTTCCACCACCGTGATATCCCGGAGTGCACCGACGTTCGCCGAACGGCTGCTTGCATCATTTGATCAGCGGTGGGAGAAGTACCGGCGCGAGTTAAAGCGTTGCCAGAAGACATGCTCGGAAAAAGCGGTGCATGATCTCCGGGTCGCAACGCGCAGGTTGATATCCTCAATAGACATCATGCTGATTGCCGTTGAGGACAACCGCCTCGGAAAACTCCGCCAGGCGTTACGCAAGCGATTCAGGGAGTCCGGCGCCCTCAGAGATGTTCAGGTCCAGCTTGTCCGCCTCGAGAAGGTACGCGACAAATATCCGGAGCTGGAGCAGTTCTATACTCTTCTTCTCCTTCGTGAGAAGCGGATGCTGAAAAACCTGGAAAAGGAAGCTCGCAAGGTGCGTATCGGCACGCTTGATCAACAGGTGAGAGAGAGCAGGATCCACCTTCTCCGGAGCCTTGAGGAACAGAGTGCCGTCGCGAAAACAGCAGTAACCGGCGCCGCTGCCGCTTCATTTCTCAGGACAGTCGCGTTGCTTGGGAAGGTCGATCCGGAAGCCCCGGACACAATCCACAACCTTCGGATCTCGTTCAAGAAACTCCGCTACATCGTGGAATCGCTTCAGCATGTGCTTCCGGGAATTTCGCCTGCCCTTCTGAAGGCAATGAATCAATATCAGTTGCGCATGGGTCTGATTCAGGACCTTGAGGTTTTCAGCGAAACGTTCAGAAGATACCTGACGAAGGTCAGAAAAGGCTCGCGGATCAATTTCCTGCCGTTCCAACAGGAGCTTACCCGGGAGCGACAGGTCCTTGTTGCGGAATTCCTTGAACATGCCGGCGAAGTGCATGAATTCTGGACAATGAAAGACTCTTCAGGCCACAGGAAAACACCATCCAGCAGCATTCAACAACGGGTGATCTGATGGAACTCTATATTCTTCGGCATGGCATTGCGGTTCCACATGGTGCACCGGGGTTCGACAAAGACAGTGATCGACCGCTGACCCCCGAAGGTGTTAAGAAAACGGCCCGGATAGCGAAAGCAATGAAATCGATGCGCATATCGTGCGATATCATTCTGACGAGCCCCTTTCCAAGGGCTCTGCAAACTGCGGAGATTGTTGCAAAGGAGCTCGGGATGAAAAAGAACCTGTTGCTGACACAGCACCTGGCTGTCGGGGGAGATCCTGAACAACTTATCGAAGAAATTCAATTGAAGCATTCCCCAAAGAACGGAATCATGATCGTTGGTCATGAGCCATACCTCAGCCTGCTCATGTCTGTCCTCCTCTCAGGCCAGGCAAATCTCGACATTACATTGAAGAAGGGGGGGCTCGCAAAGCTGGCTCTCGAGGAACTGACCTATGGTCGTTGCGCCACACTGGAATGGCTCCTCACTCCGAGGGCCATGGTGCGGCTCGTGTAAGCCTGTGGCCTCCCGGGCATTGAACCGCATGACATTGTTCTTGCTGCTGCCAATCATGCTTCTTCTTTCTGCATGTTCCGGAAATGATCAACCGGATCCCGGTGTTCCCATGCCTCCCCGAGCCCCTGTTTCTGACTCCGTCGCATCCACGTCGTGGCTCTCACGTTATGACATCGCTGAGAAAACACCGCAGACTCACAAAGTGTCGAACAAGCTCCGCGAGGTTTCAGGCCTTGCGATTTCTGCAGACGGACGGCTTCTCGCGCACGACGATGAGGATCCGATCGTCTATGTCCTCAGTTTCGCCAGCGGAGAAATACTCAAACGGTTTACCGTTGGCAGCGGATTCATGGAGATGGACTTTGAGGGAATTGCAACAAAACAGGACACGATCTTCCTCGTGAGCAGTAGCGGAGAAATTTTCGCATTCCGTGAACCGGGGGATCGGGAGCATACAGATTTTGTTTTGTATCGGACTCCGCTCTCGGAGAAGAATGACGTCGAAGGACTTGAGTACGATCCTGTGACGGATTGTCTTCTGCTGGCATGCAAGGGCAGCCCCGGGAAGGGCTATGAGGGAAACAAGGCAGTGTATGCATTTTCTCTCAAGGCGAGGTCGATGGAAGCTGCACCTCGTTACTTGATTCCAACTCAGGGTGAGAAAGGGAAGAAACGCAAGGGAGTCTTCAGTCCATCGGGCATTGCGCTGCATCCGGAAAGCGGAACCTTCTTTATTCTCTCTGCGGAGTCAAGGCAAATCATCGAGCTCGATCGGCAGGGTGTGGTCCTTGCGCTGGAGGAAATCCCTTCGGAGACAAACAGTCAGCCCGAAGGAATTACTTTTGCACCTGATGGCTCGATGTTGATTGCGAATGACGGGCAGGGAGAGCAGGGTACAGTCACGGTGTATCCTGTCAAGCCTCTGAAATAATTTGTGGACGGAATGTCTCACTCATACACAAAAACAAAGATCGTTTGCACGCTCGGACCGGCGACCAACACCGTTGACCGGATAGCGGGATTGATTGAGGCGGGCATGGATGTTGCGCGGCTCAATCTTTCCCATGGGTCTCACGAGGAGCATCTTGAAGTTATCAGGAATGTCCGCAAGGCAGCAGAGCAGGTGCATCAGGAAATAGGGATAATCCTCGACCTGCAGGGGCCGAAGATACGGATCGGCAAGATTGCAGCGGGGTCCGTGCGGCTCACTGCGGGTAAAGAGTTTGTGATTACAACTGAGAACGTTGAGGGAAACGAGGAACGCGTTTCGACGACGTACGGCAACCTGACAGGCGATGTGAAAGTCGGAGACAGCGTACTGCTTGATGACGGCAGGATAGTACTCAGAGTCACAGAGGTCGTTCCTCCGGATGTCCGTTGTGAAGTGATCACGGGAGGAGAACTGAGTTCTTCAAAAGGGATCAATCTCCCTGGCGTTGAAGTGAGCGTGCCATCGCTGACGGAGAAGGACTTGGATGACCTGGTGTTCGGGATTAACAACGAGGTTGACTTTGTCGCGCTCTCATTTGTCCGGTCAGCGGCAGATATTGCCGAACTGCGGAAGGCAATTGTTGAAAGAATCCCGGGAGGGCGCTATCTCCCGGTGATCGCTAAGATCGAGAAGCCGGAGGGAGTGAAGAACATCGATGCTATCATTGCGAACGCAGATGGAATCATGATTGCGCGGGGTGATCTTGGGGTAGAGCTTTCTCCGGAGGATGTCCCGGTCCTTCAGAAAAGGATCATCAGGAAATGCAACGAGGCTGGCAAGCCGGTGGTCATTGCAACCCAAATGCTGGAGTCGATGATCCACAGTCCGACGCCGACGAGGGCCGAAGCAAGCGATGTTGCCAATGCTGTGTTTGACGGTGGTGACGCAGTGATGCTGAGTGGCGAGACCTCGGTTGGTGAGTATCCGTTGGAAGCGGTCAGAATCATGGACAGAATTGTACGACGGGTGGAGGGAGAGGTTGAGCGGGGTGAGCGGATCCTCGACCGCCCTCTCGGCCAGGTTGAAAGTCGCCGCGAAGCGCTCGGACGGGCTGCCTGTGTCCTTGCAGAACAAATGGGTGCCGCCGCCATTGTCACCATAACCCATTCCGGGAACAACGCAAGAATCGTTTCTCGTTACCGTCCGTACATACCCATCATTGCGGTGACAGACCGTGTAAAGGTGGTCCGTCGATTGAAGCTCGTCTGGGGTATCCGTTCGCTGCTGGTGGACAGCAGCGACGATAATTCAGACCTGGGGGTTGGGAAAATACGCGACAGAATGATCCAGCTGGGACTTCTAAAGGAAGGTGACCATGTCGTCGTTCTTGCCGGTCAGCCCCTGTTTGCGAAGGGTTCAACAAGTTTTGTGAGGGTGGAGAAGGTGTAGTTCTCTGCAACCTTTGGGGGGTTCATCCGACTATTAAGCCGATGTCGGTATCCGGCGCGGCAGCATAGGGAATGCGCCTGCCCCCGCAAGGGTAGGAGAAGGTGGTTCGAATCCACTCCGCGTCTCTGGGATTATTGGATTTTCCTTTCAGAGATTGTTCCTTCCGGCAAGGAGAAGTTGCCTCATCACCATGCCGATTCCAACCAGCTGAATGTCCGCATTTCGCCTGTCTGTTCTGCATGTGAGCCCGATGCGGGTCAGGCTGACCTGGTGCGAAGCCTCGCAGTCAACCAGCCGACGCCAAATGAGATGGATGTCCCGAGCGGGACATACCAGGTCCAGGCGAGATTTGAGCCAGTGAAGACCAGAGCCATGATTCCGATCCCCACAAGGAATCCGACGATTGCGTCGACCTCTCCCACGCTTCGGGCAAGAATGCCCAGCAGAAAAACACCGAGTAATCCGCCGTATGTTACGGAGGCAATGCTGAGCGCCAGCTCAACAAGAAACCCGGTTCTGTAGGAGATGAAGAAAATCGCCACGCCGACAAGAAGTGCGCACCAGAGCAGCGAAGCAATGCGGGAGATCGTGAGGTCGCTTATCGTGGAACGGCGTTGCTTCGCAAAGGGAAGGTAGAGGTCATGCACAGTCGCCGAAGCCAGGGAGTTTACCGATCCCGAGAGGGTCGACATGGCTGCTGCCAGCAGACCGGCGACAATCAAACCGGACAATCCGGATGGTATCTGCTCAACGATAAACTTCGGGAAGATCTCGTCCGCGTTCGTGAGGCCGATTTCCTGCAGGCTCGCTCCGCCGTAGAACTGGTAGAGCAGGACGCCGAGGACGAGGAAAAGCGCAAACTGAAGGATGATAATTACTCCGCTGCCAATCAACGCCTTACGGCTTCCTTCAAGCGAGCGGATAGTAAGCAGTCGCTGGACAATGATATGGTCCGTTCCATGCGAAGCCATTGAAAGGAAGGCCCCGCCCAGTATCCCGGCGGGCAATGTGTACGGGGCAGCAAAGAATTCGCTGAGCGAAAGATCGAACCCTGAGCGAATAATCGAAAGTTTGTCGGCCGGGAGGCCACCGAAACCCGATGGAAGTCCGGAAAGAAGGACGATTGCCGCGCCGACGGCTCCACCGAGATAAATGAACATCTGGATGACGTCCGTCCAGATCACTGCGCGGACCCCGCCTGCGTAGGTGTATGCCAGAGTGATGACGGCAAGGATCACAATGGCAACAACGTAGACCTGTTCCGTCGGGACATCAGAAAACTGGTTCCATCCGGCAAGCAGCAAGGCAAGTGGAATGGCCGTCGCGAACAGTCGCACACCATCGGCGAAGACCCGTGTAATCATGAAGACAACACTGGAAAGCTTGCGCATCCCGGGCCCAAATCGATCACCAAGTAATTGGTAAGCCGTGACCAGATCGCCCCTCGAATATGCCGGTAGCAGGATCACGCTAATGATGATGCGGCCGACCAGGTAACCAAAGGTTACTTGCAGGAAGTTGAGATTTGTAACGTAGGCCAGGCCGGGGATGCTGATAAAGGTGAGGGTGCTGGTTTCAGTTGCAACGATGGCGAAACACACAGCCAGCCAGGGAATCTTACCGTGCCCGAGGAAGTAATCGGAGGTATCGCGCTGTTTCCCACCAGCGACAACGCCGACGACGGCGATGAGGAGCAGATAACCGGCAACGATGTAGTAGTCGAGGGTATTGAATCCCATCGGGAGTCGGGATCAGTGTCCCGCGGGGCGACCCGCGCTTCCCCCGATTTCGAAGACCCTGTCGAGCATGGAAATCTTGAGCAGGCTGGAGACTTTCTCGTCGACGTTGATCAGTTGCACTTTTCCGCCATGTTCCCTCATTTTCCGCTCAGCGATGAGAAGTGCGCTGAGGCCGCTGCTGTCACAAAAATCCACCTCCTCAAGGTCTACCACAAGTGATGTGACCTTTGGTTTGCAGAGGAGCAGGAATTCGCCCTTCAACTCCGAGGAAACGGCCGAGTCGAGTTTTCTTCCCTTCAACCTGACCGTAACCGACGTACCGTTTTTCTCTACGTCGAATTTCATGTCGCCTCCTTCAAAACTTTTTCAGGAAGTGCGCAAGCCGGCTGTAAATCAACTTTCGTGCAAGGGACATATCAGGACGAACGAGAAAGTTGAAGTAGCTTTCCGCATATGGACGCTGGAAACCAACCCGGATTTTCGCGCCACTTGCCCTACAAATATAGGCGGGGGGAAGAAGGAAGTCAAGGTTGAGATCAATCGCCAGGTCGATTGACCTGCCCGCGATGCGCTCGTAGAGTTCCTTTCTCGGCAGGTTGAGAAAGCTGAGTTCGTCAGGACGGTAATGAATGATGGTGCTTCGCGGAAGGAGTCGCATCATGTCGACCGCATGATCACTGGAGACGACGGTGATGTATTGTCCGTCGAACTTCTCGATCAACAAGTCGGTGACGCTGCGAAAAGAATGAGGGTCATTGTCGCCAAAGGGAAGCACGACCATGACCGCTTTCGAGGCCGACAGTGCTCCCGAAAAGGACACCATGCTGTCTGGCATCTGGCGGAAACGGTACCGGGCGAGGTAGTGGCCGGCTTTCAGTTGAAGCTGCTCGATCATGATGGGTTCCCGGACACCAGCGATTCAAGTTCTGTTTCTGAGAGAACGGCGATGTTGAGCTTCCGGGCCTTCTCCAGTTTTGACCCTGCGGATTCGCCGGCGACAAGATAGTCGAGGTTCTTGCTGACAGTGGAAAGGACCTTACCGCCGTGGGCGAGGATCAGTTGCTTGATTTCTTCCCTGCTGTACCGGGAGAGGGTGCCCGTCACGACAAATGACTTTCCGCCAAGAGAGTCTCCTATCTTCGTTACTTCACCCTCCAGAAGCAGGCCGGCCTTCCTGAGGCGCCTGATGATTGCTCTGTTCTCGGGGTTCCGGAAAAAGCTAACAACGCTACTGGCAATCTCCGGGCCAATGGCCTGTGTATCGAGAAGGCTTTCCTCGGAAGCACCCTCAAGCAGATCCATCGATGGGAAGCGTTGTGCCAGAAGATTTGCCACGCCCGCACCGACATGGTTGATTCCGAGGCCAAAGAGGAGACGGTGAAAAGGCCTGGTCTTGCTTTTTTCAATAGATCCGAGAAGGTTCTCGGCACTTTTCTCTCCCCATCGATCAAGATCAACAAGCTTATCACGATGTTTATAGAGATCGTACAGGTCCGCACAGGTCCTGGCCAGCCCAAGCTGGACGAGCTGGTTAACCGCTGCTTCTCCCAATCCTTCAATGTCCATTGCGCCCCGATGGGCAAAATGCTCTATCCTTCCTCTGATCTGCGCGGGGCATTCGACGTTCACACAATAGAAATTCACCTCATCGCCGGGACGCGAGAGACTCTGTCCGCATTCCGGGCACTGTTCCGGCATTCTGAACTTTTTCAGGTTCTTCGGACGTTTCTCTTTCACCACTTCGATGATCTTCGGGATCACGTCGCCCCCTCGTTCCACAACGACCGTGTCGCCGATACGCAGATCGAGTTCCTTAACATAGTCGGCGTTATGCAGTGTTGCCCGGCTTACGGTTGCTCCTCCGATAAAAACGGGTTCGAGGACTGCAACCGGAGTGATTGCTCCGGTGCGCCCCACCTGGAAAAGGATATCTTTCAGGCGTGTTTCCGCTTTGCGCGAGGAAAACTTGAATGCGAGGGCCCATCGCGGGCTCTTGGCGATTGTTCCGATGCGTCTTTGCTCTTCGAACGAGTCCACTTTGACGACGATGCCATCGATCTCATACGGCAACTCATCGCGTTTCAATTGCCATTCCCTCCACTCATCAATCGCTTCATCAATAGTCCGGCAGAGGTTGGCGTGCTCGTTTACGGGAAATCCCAGTTCCCTCATCTCCCGGAGACTTGCAAAGTGGCTTCCGCCACTCCTCTGGCGCGAGAGGAGGGAATACGCAAAGAAGCGCAACGGACGTTTCGCCACGGTGGACGGATCCTGGAGCTTCAGCGTTCCGGCGGCCGCGTTGCGCGGATTCACGAAGAGTTTTTCACCTGCCTCTGCCCGTTGTTTGTTCATCGCTTCAAAAAGTTCCTTGTGCATCAGAATCTCACCGCGTATTTCCAGCTCTTCCGGAGGGGACGCCGTCTTGAGGCGCAGGGGAATGGAACGGACCGTCTTCAGATTGTTTGTGATGTCGTCTCCTTCCGTCCCGTTGCCCCGCGTTGCGCCCTGGACGAAAGCCCCATTCCTGTACTGCAGTGCAACGGCAACGCCATCCAGTTTCAACTCTACTGTGTACCCCGACGGACTGGTCCCCAGTAATTCCCGGACGCGACGGTCGAATTCCCGCGTTTCCTCTTCCGAATACGAATTGGCGAGGCTCAACATCGGAGGTGCGTGGACGACAGTGGGGAAGGTCTTTGTTGGCTTGCCGCCGACGCGTTGGGTCGGTGAGTCACTGGTACTGAGCTCCGGATGCTCCTGCTCAAGCTCCTGGAGCTCACGCATCAGCGCATCGTATTCTTCATCGGAGATGACCGGTTCAGCAAGCACGTAGTACCGATGGTCGTGCTCTTCGATCTCTTTCCGCAGCGTTTCAGCGCGCCGCGCCGTCCGTTCGGGAGCGAGCGGTGGCATC
>DAIPLH010000449.1:0-2619 GCA_036769325.1 Bacteroidota bacterium | reverse complement strand
CCTGCAGTGTAATGATGCTCTGGGTCAGGGCGGCCATCTTCACGCTTCTGATACCGGGAGTCGTGGCAGGACTGATACCGTACCTCCTCTCTCTTTCCATGTATTCTCAGGCCGGGTTCGGGTGGGTGAGGTTTCCTGGCATCCCGGTTCTCGCTGGCGGAGTGCTTCTCTATCTGGTGAGTCTCCTTTCTTTTGTCGTGAGGGGAGGAGGGACTCCCGCAATCTGGTTTGTTCGACCATTCCGTTTTCTCATCGGAGAAGAACCGGGAAGGCTTGTAGGGCAGGCGGTCTATCGACACACACGCAACCCGATGTACCTGGGTGTGCTCCTGTCGGTGTTCGGACAAGGACTCCTGTTCGATGATCTCTCATACCACCTCTACGGAGTGGGACTGTTGGCGATATTCCATGGGGTCATTGTTTTTCTCGAAGAACCTCATTTGAAAGAGAAATATGGAGATGCGTATCTGGAATGCTGTAAGAAGACACTGCGCTGGATTGACCTTCCGAAGGGGCAGAAAGGCGCCATCGACTGAAAAGAAATTGTCGTTATCACATCTAAACAACATGAAGGCCTACCATGAATAATTCCATTTTTGTTGTTGGATCGCTGCTTATCGCCGGGGCGCCTGCGGTCGCACAACTCAGTATCCCGTTTCGCACGGAGTCCCTGCCGAACGGGCTCAAAGTGGTTCTTCACGAGGACCACTCCGCACCAATCGTCACCGTCAATCTCTGGTACCACGTTGGTTCAGGACGGGAAAAGCCGGGACGGACCGGGTTCGCTCATCT
Source organism: Bacteroidota bacterium (assembly GCA_036769325.1). GTDB lineage: Bacteria > Bacteroidota > Ignavibacteria > UBA10030 > UBA6906 > DAIPLH01. The sequence continues at coordinate 1,827 of DAIPLH010000449.1, read as the reverse complement.
GTTTGAACACATGCTCTTTCAGGGGTCGCAAAACGTCGGAGACGATAAACACTTTGCCTACATTCAGGAAGCCGGAGGATCCCTTAACGGATCGACAAACAATGACCGGACAAACTACTTCGAAACAGTTCCGAGCCAATATCTCGAAATGGCGCTCTGGCTGGAGTCGGACCGGATGGGTTTTCTTCTCCCGGCAATGACACAGGCAAAGCTCGATAACCAGCGTGATGTGGTAAAGAATGAAAGACGGCAGAGCTATGACAACCAGCCGTACGGACAGGCGTTTGAAAGAATCCAGGCCCTGATGTACGAGCCGAACTATCCGTATGCATGGCCGGTGATTGGCTCTATGGACGATCTGAGTGCGGCCTCGATGGAGGACATAAGCGAATTCTTCCGTACCTACTACATACCGAACAATGCCTGCCTCGTGATCACAGGTGATCTTGAGCCTGTTCAGACCATGAAATGGGTTGAGAAATACTTCGGCGATATTCCGGCCGGAAAGGCTGTTCCACCTGTTGATCTTCCGGCACCCTCTCTTGCGGGCGAGAAACGGGGCATGATGGAGGATCGCGTGCAGCTGCCCAGATTGTATCTCGCCTGGCACACACCGGAGAGTGCTACCGCGGGTGATGCGACTTTTGACCTCATTGCCGATATCCTTGCAGGAGGGAAGAGCTCCCGCCTCTACAAGTCACTTGTCTACGAAAAGCAGATCGCACAGGATGTGTCCGCATTTCAGTTCAGCCGGAAACTCACCGGTTCACTCATGATTCAGGTGACTGCGAAACCGGGTGTTACTCTGAGCGAGATTGAAAAAGAAGTACGTGAGCAGGTCGAAGCACTGAGAAACAAACCGCCCGAGGCACGCGAGCTGGAGCGCGCAAGGAACAGCATCCGTGCGAATTTCATTTACAGAATTCAGGCGACAGATGAGAAGGCCGACCAGATGAATGCCTACAATTTCTTCTGGGGCGATCCGGGAGCATTTGGCAAGGATCTGGCACGGTATCAGGAAGTATCTCCCGAGGATATCCAGAAGCATGCGCAGACCTTTCTGACAGGGTCAAGAGTTGTCTTCAGTGTGGTCCCGCTAGGCAGGACCGATCTCGCAGCCCAGTGACCATCACCGTCGACTATCTGAATGGAGGATCACCATATGAAATTCATCTATCTTCAAATCCTGGTAATAATGAGCACAACTATGATGATTGGACAGATTGACAGAACCAAAAAGCCCGAGCCTGGGTCGGCCTTACCTCTTCGGCTGCCTGAGATTCAACGGTCCACTCTTGAAAACGGACTGAAGATCATGCTTGTCGAGGACCACGAGCTCCCCGTTGTGCAAATGAACCTCGTGATCCTGTCCGGAATCTCCGATGACCCCGCAAGCAAAGGGGGCCTGGCAAACCTTACAGCCCAGATGGTGGATGAGGGGACCGGGAAACGCGATGCCCTGCAGGTAGCTGAGGACCTGGAGTACTTAGGCGCCAGCGTTTCTGTCACCTCCGGGATGGACGGCACGTCGGCAACGTTGCTCACGTTGAAGGAGCATCTCGGGACAGCGATGGAGATCTATGCTGACATCCTTCTCAACCCCACATTCCCGGAAAAGGAATGGGACAGGGTCAAGGCTACGCATCTGACAAGCCTGATGCAGCAAAAAGATCAACCGGGGACTGTTGCAAGCAAGGTGTTCAACATGCTGACGTTTGGATCAGATCATCCGTACGGGCGTCCTTCCAACGGCACTGAAGTATCGGTGAATTCCATTACGACTGATGATCTGAAGGCGTTCTATTCTGCCCACTACCGGCCAAACAA
>DAIPLH010000085.1:0-9358 GCA_036769325.1 Bacteroidota bacterium | reverse complement strand
TGCTCTCCTCTCGCATCACCTCTGCATAGATCTGCGACGCCTCGGTCCCGCTCACAGGGCTGAAGCCAACACCTCTGACACGACACTCGTTCGCCACAAGGTCGTGATAGTCCAGGAGAAAAGAGCCTCCCCGGTAGTTCAGGAGCCAATCAACCTCGATGCCTTTCGTCAGCGCCCAATACGCAATCCCGTATGCCTTCAAATGGTCCTGTTGGTCAAGGTCCATGTTGATCAGGATTTTGGATTGACCAAAAACTGTTCCTGTCCCCTGGAGGAAACACCACGCAACAAGAGCTGTGAGTTTGATGTTATTCATTTTAAAACTTGCTCCATCTGACTTCCGACCTCCGACTGTCGACTACTGACTTCTTCTTGCTACCTGCCTCTTGCTTCCTGCCTCTGTCTTCTACCCTCACGAGACAGGCCGCTCCTAACGGAGCTTTCGACTATTTTGTTTTGTTTGGTCGTTCCACCAACAGGCCGTCCCTACGGGACTCTCGGCGTCCTTCTTGCAGCATCAATCCTGCTTCTTGCTTCTTTCCTCTATCTTCTATCTTCTATCCTCTACCTTCTACCCTCTATCTTTCCGACTATCGACCATCGACTACTGACTCCTTCTTGCTCTCTGCTCTCTGCTCTCTGCTCTCTGCTCTCTGCTCTCCGCTCTTACTTCCCCACCTCATCTAGACTCACCACCCTCACATCCCCATATTTCTTTAGCCCTTCCGTCCCGCCGGAAGCAGGGGTGACAATCACAAATAACAGGTCGTCAAGAAAGAACCGTTCATTGATCACTCTCCGGACCTCTGATTCTTTCACCGACCGAATTCTTTCGATATATGTTTCCAGATAGTTCTCGGGGAACTGATACAGCTCGACATCGGTGATTCGGGATGCGATCGTGCCAGGGGATTGAAGTCCGCGTGCGTACGATCCGGCGATGTAGTTCTTTGCTTTGTCAATCTCTTCTGCCGTCGGGCCATCTTTTCGATAGAGGGCAAGCTGCTCGATGATTGCGTCGAGCATTTCTATCAGCGTCTCATTTTTTGTGAACGTGCTGATGAGATACGTACCTCCGGCGAGTGATGAAGGGAATCCGCTATTCGCACCATAGGTCAGACTTCGCTTCACGCGCAGTTCGTCGACCAGACGAGAAGTGAAGCCGGATCCAAAAACGGTATTCGCAACAAGCAATGGAAAGGAGTCGGGGTTCTTGATGTCGACCCCGATGTTCCCGATCCGGATTTGTGTCTGCGTTGCATCCGGTTTATCGACCACAACGATCTTTCTGCCGGAGAGATGTGACGGCGCGGGCAGACCCAGTTCCCTGCCCTTCTTTGCCTTCCATGAACCAAAGGCTTTACGCAGAAGCTCAGCCATCTTCTCATTCTCAAAATCACCCACCGCAACAAGAACTGACCTGTCCGGAATGAAGATGGAGTTGTAGAAATCGACCACATTATCCCGGGAAATCTGGTTCAGCGACGTTGCTGTCCCGGCGCTGCGCTGACCGTAGGGATGGCTGCCGTAGACTTCGCGCGAAAATACCGTTGACGCAACAGCAGAGGGTTCTTCCAGGAGTGCCTCGAGACCGGCAATACGTTGCTTCCTCTCACGCTCGAGTTCTTCCGACGGGAAAGAGGGATTCAGGGAGACATCGGCAAAGAGGTCAAGACCAACCCCGATATCCTTGCTCATCACCTCCATGTTGACTGCACAGTAGTCGAGTCCGCTCCCTGCAGACAGCGACCCGCCGGTAAAATCGATAGCATCGGAGATTTCCGTTGATGATCTCTTCTGGGTCCCTTCGCGCATCAGAGTGGCCATCATTGATGAAATTCCCGGCAACCCTTTCGGGTCGTGGGCAGATCCCCCGCGGACCATGAGTCTGAGATTAATGACGGGCACCTTATGGTACGGCATCAGAATCAGAGTCAGCCCGTTGCCGAGAACTTCCCTGTGCACTTCCGGAACATTGACCTGCTGGCTCCGGAGACTTGAAAGAGGGATAATGAGAGCGAGAAGAATTCGGGTGATCACTCAGTTTGCTCCTTTTGGTTCCACGGGCACGAGGGTAATGACTGTCCGCGCGTCTTCGGTCAGATACTCACGGGCAACCCGCTGGATATCCGCACTGGTTACTGCCGCGTAATGCTTGAGGACTTCAAATGATTGCCGGTAATCGCCCCAGATCACTTCGTAGTATCCCATCCGGCTGGCCACGCCGGAGTTCGTCTTGAACTCGTCGACATAGGACATCTGTGCTGCGTTCTTTGCCTTCTGAAGTTCATCTTCACGGACTCCGGATAGCACAATACTGTCGACCAGAGCATAGATCTCTTTCTCCGCTTTGGCAGTTTCATGACCGGGCTGCATCTGGGCATAGAAATAAAAAAGCCCCGGATCGATGAGCTGGTCGGTTCCTGTCTCCACATCGGTGACAAGCTCGAGGTCATACACGAGTCGTTTGTACAACCGGGAACTCTGTCCGCCAGACAGGATCGTCGAGAGCAGGCTGAGCGCGTGGATATCGGACGAGGCCACGCTTGCCGACTTATAGCCGATCATCACCGCGGGCAGCTGCGACTCCTTGCGGAGGGTCACGCGCTTTTCGCCTTTCTGCGCTGGCTCTGAATTCACCACGTGCCGCGGTTTCTCCTGCGAAGGGATGGATGCGAAGTGTTCCGAGATGGATTTCCGGAGAAACTCCGAATCAAAATCACCAACAATAAAGAGAGTGGCATTGTTGGGAGCATAGTACACCCGGAAATATTCCCGCGCGTCCGGGAGGGTGATATTGTCGAGATCCCCCATCCAACCGACAACAGGATTCTGATAAGGGTGAGCAACAAAGGCCGAGGCGTACAGCTCTTCATACATTGCGCCGGTGACCGAGTTGTCGGTTGAAACCCTGCGCTCTTCCTTCACGATCCCTCTTTCCTGCTCAAGGTTCTCCGAATCAATCTTCAGAGCCCGCATCCGGTCTGCTTCCATCCGGACAACCGTTTTAAGAAGATCCGGATTGAATTCGTCATAATAGAATGTAATGTCATTGCTCGTGTAGGCGTTGGAATAACCCCCGCCGGCCTCAAGAATCTTGTCGAACTGTGTCGGCGCGAAGTTCTCCGAACCGTTGAACATCATATGCTCAAACAGGTGCGAGATCCCGGTGATGCCTGCCTTTTCATTTCTTCCACCGACATGGAAAGCAATCGAAAAGCAGACACTGGGTACGGTGTGATCCTCGACCATCACCACCTTGAGTCCATTGTCGAGGCTGAACTCGGTTGGATTGACTGATTGTGCTGCTGCCTGACCTGCCGTGATGATGAAACAGCAAAAAAAGGTGAGTCCTTTGTGCATTCGATGCTCCTTGAATTTCAGCTGTACGTGGTGACAATTCTGGATTCTTCTCAACTCCTTCTCCATCCTGAAGGATGGAGCTCTACATGCTTTCCCCCCGAAGATCCCGAATGCGTCTTCTTGCCTTCTCGGCAAGAAGTGAATTTGGGAAGTCGGCAAGCAGGGACTGGTAAGCGGCAGTCGCATTGACCGTATCCTTAAGCCCGAACTGATAAATCTCTGCAATCGAGAACCGCGCCTGGTCGAGTGCGATGCTGGTTTCCTTGAATTCGTTGAGAAGCCTTTCGAGTGTCTCTATCGCCTTCCTGTACTCACCCTCCTGTATCTGGATCCTGCCTGCCAGCATCAGGGCATCGTCTACCAGGAAGGCCTTTGGATATTTCTCAACGACTTTGAACAATGCCGATAAAGCCTCGTCGTGCTTCCGTTGTTTGCCAAGGAAATCCGCGCGTGCATGCTCGCGCAGCGCTTCCGGCGAATGTTTTGAATTCTCCTGGAGGAACGTCAGCAACCGCAAGGCATCGTTCGCGTAATCCACCTGGAGGTCGAGTGTCAGGTTTCCGAGCAAGGCTGTTGCTGTCTGGAACTCCCCTCGAAAATATTCCAGCTCGGCCAGTCGGTACGTTGCCTCATCCTGCTGGTCAGGAAGAGCTCCGGATGCAAGCATCACCGCACGAAATCTCTTCGCCGCAGCGGCAGTGTCACCCTTTGCAGTGAGCACTTCACCGACAATCAGGGAAACTGCGTACGATACGGTACTGACCGCAGGAAGTTCCCTTTCGACAGCAGTGAGCGAAACAAGCGATCCATCAAGGTCAAAAAATTTTTCGTATTGGAGCAGTCCGATCTGAAAGTATGAGCGGGCTGCGTATTCTGTGCCTGGATATTGACTGATGATCGCCCTGAATTCGTCCAGCACCTCGTTGTACAGCTCCGTCCCTTGTTCGGACCTTCCACCACCGAACGAAGAATCTGCTGCAATGGCGAGTTCCTTCATGCAACTTGCATGGCCATATTGAGCGCCCGGAAGTTTCTGTGAGGTGACCGGCATATTTATCGCTTCCTGATACGCCTGGGCAGCAACATTGAATGCCTTCTCCCGGAAAGCCTGCTCTGCAAAAGCATAGATCCGTGAACCTTGCTCATCCGTGGCCCTGTCGATCACTTTGCAGACCTCATACGCCGCGGCATAGTCCTTGTCTTCCAGGTAGAGCCAGGCAAGCAACTCAAGAACAGGCACATCCTCGCTTCCTCCCAGCTCCAGACGAACGCCGGAAATTGCCTCCTGCCTTCCCTCATGTTTCGATGTGAACGGGGCGATCTTCTGCTGCACAAAGGAAAGTTGCCCCGGGTTCATCCGCAGCCAGCGCACATATTCCGACATTGCGCCACGGTAGTTCATTGTGGAACCGAGGAGCTGGGCAAGTTCCAGGATGAACAGATCGTCGTTTCCTGTCGCAACCCGGGCCCTGCGATAGAGATCGGCAGTAGGCTCAAGAAGCCTGTTCTCGGTCAGCGCACCCGCGACGACCCTGTAATAGCTTGGATTCAAAGAGTCTACCGCAATGGCCTTTTCCCATTCAGCGCGCGCCTCAGATTCCCTGCCCGCTTTGTAAAGAACACTGCCAAGCTGCGCGCGAAGGGCCACGTCCTGAGGCGTTCGAACCAGTTTTTCCGTCAGAAGCCGCCCTGCTTCATCATAGCGCTTCAACTGCACGTACATCCTGCGGAGTCCGTCAAAGTAGACCACGTTGGTTGAGTCAGATGCGTAAAGCTCTTCATACAACTGCGCAGCTTCATCAAGTTTCCCCGCCTTCTCATAAGTCTGTGCCAATCGAACCTTTGGACTATCTCCTTTGGCCTGCGAAAACGAGAGAGAAGGACCAGACACGAAAAGTAGAGACAGGTAGATTGCCGCAAGGATGCGAGGACACAACCGGACTGGCTGGAAGAGCAGATTCATGTGCTGAAAACCGTTTTTCCTGGTGCCTTCATTGAGAGAGCTCATTCATCATCAATATATTCAAATGCTTCCGAGTATTCCAGCGAAGAAAGATTGAACCGCCAAGGCGCCAAGAACGCCGAGACTCTTGATGGTGGAGCCAAACGTACTTCTTCAATCGGTATTCTAATGTTTAGTATTCATCACTCCCAAGGCTCTTCGCTCCATACAGAGCGGTTGTTTCTGAATGAATTGCGATTAGCGAATAGAGACTTGGGATTTTGGAAGTTGTGGGCAATCCACTTGGCGCCAGGGCGTCTTGGCCCGGCCTTCGGCCGAGGCCTCGTCTCGAGACGGGCGGTTCAATTCCATGTTGCTTTTCCCAAGACGTTTCTCTATATATGTGCGGCCTGCAGTAGAGCGCACCTCTGGACATTCCCTCGAATGAGAAAAACCCTGGCATGATCACTGAGTTTGTTGGCGTTCTCCGTTTTGTGGCCATTGTTGCTGTTTCCCTTTGGTTCGGCTTCACCGCTCTTCTCACAATCCCGCTCGATTCCAGCGGAAAAATGTTCCATGCGAATTCGAGAATATGGTCGCGGGTTGTCCTCTGGCTCGGCGGACTCCATGTCAGCGTTCGGGGATTGGAAAAAGTGCCTCTCACACGCAACTACGTTTACGTTGCAAATCACGCAAGCATGTTCGACATCCCGGCAATCATCGCCGGGATCCCTGATCAGATCCGGATCGTCTACAAACGCGAGCTCGAATGGATTCCCTTCTTTGGATGGGGTCTGAGGCTCGGAAGCTACATCGGCATCGACCGCCAGGGTGGATCAAAGGCCATGAAGAGCCTGGATGAAGCGGCGGAGCGCATTCGAAACGGTGCATCGGTGCTGCTTTATGCCGAGGGCACCCGCACGACGGATGGAAAACTCCAGCCATTCAAACGTGGAGCATTCTATCTAGCTCTCAGGTCAGGTGTGCCGGTCGTACCCCTGACAGTCAACGGGAGTTTCCATATATTGCGGAAGCACTCCATCGTGATTCGCCCCGGGGATGTTGAACTCGTTTTGGAATCTCCTATTGAAGAGGAGGAGGATTCCAGTAAAGATGCCGAGCGGATGCTGATGGAACAGGTTCATTTGGCAATCAGCAGACACTACAGAAACCAGTAGGTTGAAGGAAGGATTCACCGATGGCTGTTTCACTCACTGATGTTGAGCACGTGGCACGCCTGGCCAGGCTCTCCTTTACTGAATCCGAGAAGAAGAAGCTCGTCGATGAGTTGAACTCCATCCTCGAGTATATGGAACAGCTGAACGAGCTGGATACAACCAAAGTCAATCCTCTGTCCCACGTCATCGACCTCAGCAACGTGTTCCGGCAGGATATTGTCAAACCGGGTCTGACCCGTGAAGAGGCACTCGGTAATGCTCCTGCGCGCGGAGAGAAGTTTTTCAAGGTTCCCAAGGTCATCGGAGAACGCTGACGATGAGCCGGGTTGTTGCCATCATTCCGGCCCGCTTTGGTTCAACGCGTTTGCCGGGAAAACCTCTGGCCGACATCTGCGGCAAGCCGATGATCCAGCATGTCTATGAACGGGCGGCCCGGGCGAAAACGATCGACTGGTGCCTCGTTGCAACAGATGATGAGCGGATTGCCTCGGTCGTCCGCGGATTTGGTGGACATGCAGTTCTTACTCCGGAGAATCTGGAAACCGGAACAGATCGGGTCGCGTTCGTTGCGCGGTCCCTGCGTGATGCAGACATCCTTGTCAATATACAAGGAGATGAGCCGTTACTGGAGCCCGCAATGGTCGACGAGGCCGTACGGATCCTGCTGGTCAATGATCAGGCGAACGCCGGGACTCTTGTCCGTGTTCTTGACGACGAAAGAGACCTTGACAATCCCGGTGTCGTCAAAGTTGTACTTGACTTGAACAGCAACTGTTTGTTTTTCTCGCGGTCAGCCATCCCCTTTGCCCGCGATCATGCGGGAGGAAACCGGACAGCCCATCATCATTACTACAAACACATCGGACTCTATGTCTATCGGCGCCGGTTTCTTCTCAGGATTACAGATCTCCCCCGAACACCTCTTGAAATGACGGAACAACTGGAACAACTCAGAATCCTGGAGAACGGTGAACAGATCAAGGCCGCAGTGACGGTGTTCGATACGATCCCGGTCGACACGCCCGATGATCTCCGCAGAGTTTGTGAAAAGATGGAAATGGCTCATGAGTGACGAACCTTCAGGATTCCTGGCAAACCTGAGGAATACTTTTGTTCGAGGGGTCGGTGTTCTGATCCCGGTCGCCATAACCTTCTGGTTCTTCAGTACGCTGTTGAACTGGATGGACAGTTTCCTCTCTCCAGTTTTCGAGAAACTGATCGGAACGACCATCCCGGGGCTTGGCTTCGCGGCCATGCTCGTCCTCATCCTGCTTGTAGGCTTCCTTGCCAAGAATCTTGTCGGACGCATCGTTGTCGCGTGGTTTGAACAGGTCCTTCGATCGATTCCGATTGTCAGATCTGTCTATGGCGCGGTCAAGGATCTCTTTGGAGCTCTGACCCCCGGAGGAAACAGCAGAACATTCAGAGAAGTGGTGATGGTGGAGTATCCCAGACCCGGCCTTTATTGCATCGGGTTTGTCACAAACCAAATGATATTTCATCAGGCTGATCTTCAGCAGATCGAATTCACCAACGTTTACATTCCGAACCCGCCGAATCCTACTTCAGGGTTCCTGGCCTTGGTTCCTACGGGAGATGTCATTACATTAGACCTTACTATTGAAGAAGGTTTGAAGCTCGTCCTCTCCGGAGGCATCGTTCTTCCACACGAACTCAAACAACGACAGAAACACTAGGGACTTCTGTGGCGCGCAAACATCAGGTAAAGTACATTTTTGTTACGGGCGGTGTTGTCTCATCCCTTGGAAAGGGCATTGCATCCGCCTCGATCGGACTTCTCCTCCGGCAACGCGGGCTCCGGGTTACCATTCAGAAATTTGATCCATATCTGAATGTTGACCCCGGCACAATGAATCCGTTTCAACATGGGGAAGTCTATGTGACGGATGATGGGGCGGAAACCGATCTTGACCTCGGCCACTACGAACGATTCCTCGATATTACCACAACGCAGAACAACAACACAACCACCGGACAGGTTTACAATGAAGTCATTACCAAGGAGCGTCGTGGCGACTACCTGGGGGCAACAGTACAGGTTATCCCGCATATCACTGATGAAATAAAGAGGCGCTTTGAGATTCTGGGGAAGACGGGAGAATACGATGTGATCGTAACAGAGGTGGGCGGGACGGTTGGTGATATTGAAGGACTGCCATTTCTTGAAGCGATGCGCCAGTTTATGTTCAAGATGGGGCGGAAGACCGCGATGGTCATCCACGTTACTCTGGTCCCGTACATCGGGTCTGCCGGCGAAACCAAGACCAAACCAACGCAGCATAGCGTCAAGGCACTCCAGGAGCTTGGGATTCAACCGGACATGCTGATCTGCCGGACGGATCGTGCGCTGTCGCGCGATGTCCGCGAGAAGATCGCCCTCTTTACCAATGTGGAGCCCGACTGTGTCGTCGAAGGGCGCGATGTTTCGACAATCTATGAAGTGCCGCTTGTGTTTGGAGACCAGGAAGTCGACGAGATCATCCTTGAAAAGCTCGACCTGACATGTCCCCGGCCGAACCTCAAAGAGTGGAGAAAATTTGTGGACCGAGTCAAGAACCCGGCGGGCGTCGTGACGATCGGAATCTGCGGCAAGTACACCGACCATCAGGACTCGTACAAGAGCATCTCCGAATCGTTTGTCCACGCCGGTGCGGCGAACAACGTGAAAGTCGATCTGCGCTGGATCAGGGCGGAGGATGTAGAGAAGTATGGGGCCAGTCAGTACATGAAGGATATCTCAGGCTTGCTTGTCGCTCCTGGATTCGGGGAACGCGGGATCGAAGGAAAGATCCTCGCGATTCAGTACGTGAGAGAGAAGGGAATCCCGTTCTTCGGCATTTGCCTTGGGCTGCAA
>DAIPLH010000448.1:0-2642 GCA_036769325.1 Bacteroidota bacterium | reverse complement strand
AATTCTATGACAACCCGGATAGTCGCCGAACGCGCACTCGTAGGAACCGGGTTGTGGAGAGTCCTTGCGGGGTCGGCCATCATCGACGACCCAACGGCCAACAATCCGATAGTCACCGGACTCCAGGATGGGGCCAATTCATTCGAGTGGACGATCTCAAGCGGTGGGTGTCCCCCTTCAACCGATACTCTGGTCATCACGATGGTACTAACCCCTGTGCCCGATTTTACATGGACCATTGCCGGGACAACAGTCAGTTTCTCCTCTTTTGCTCAGCACGCGGAATCCTACTGGTGGACCTTTGGTGACGGAGGAACCGACACGACTGCAAATCCCGTGCATACATATGCGGAGATAGGGTCGTATCGGGTCAAGCTGACGGTCTCCAATGATTGTGCATCCCGGACAAGGCCGAAGCGAGTGAATCTTGAAGGACTTTCCGGTCTCATGAAGATCATGACCGATACTCTCTCATTCCGGCCGGTCAGCGTGGGTACAAATGTCACCGCAGGCATTGGGATTTCCAATACCGGATCCGATACGCTCGATGTGAGTCCGTTCGGCATTGTCACTACAGGGACTGAAGAATTTCAGATGGCAGAGGGAGAGTGGAGCATTCCACCGGGCGGAGAGTTGGAGATTCCTGTTTCGTTCCGTCCCCTTGCAGCAGGAGATTACACCGGACAGTTCAGGATCTTTGGTCAGAATTCTGCTTGTACTGTGACGCTTGTGGGGCGAGGGACCGAGCCTTCTTCGGGATTAGCCGACGGGCAGGCACGCTCTCCCGGTGACCCCATGGAGGCAGACACCCGTTCCAGCATCGGAGCGCACTTGGAGAATCTGATTCCTGAATCAATGGCTTTGTTCCAGAATTATCCCAATCCATTCAATCCTGAAACGGAGATTCGCTACGGCCTCGTGCAATCCTCTCATGTCCAAATCAAAGTGTTTGATCTCCTTGGATCTGAGGTTGCAACTCTTTTGGATAGAGTTGAGGAAGCCGGCTATCACTCAGTCCGTTGGACTGGAAAGGGATTTGATGGGGGAAGAGTATCAGGCGGAATCTATTTCTATCGACTAACCACAGGCAGTACCACACTCGTTCGCAAGATGTTGTTCCTACCGTAGCCCCTTCTCTGCTGAGGTCATTGGCTCCAACCTCAAAGGCCGGTCTACCCGGCCTCTTCAAGTTGGTGCAGGACATTCCGTACAATCCGGTCGCAACGGACCAGGTCAAACTGGAACACCTCAACATGCTGATAAGAGCCGCTAATCCTTTCCCGGAGCATTTCCTTGGCGCGATTGAGCCGGACCTTGACATTGGTCTGGCTGATTTCGAGGGACTCGCTTGTTTCCGCAACGTTCATCCCTTCGACCTCCCGCATCAGGAACACGGATCGGTATTTTTCCGGCAGGTGGTCCACTGCTCTTTCCAGAATGAGTCTTCAAATCGGCGTTCATGAGTTTCCCCAACGGTGTTTCTGTTTATGGTACTTGCAACAAAACAAGCCCCGAATCATCCGATGAAGAGGTCGTCGAACGGGTATTGAACAAGAAGAGAGGGTCGATCTAGCGACTTGTGCCGAGGACCTTCTTGCTTTCCAGGACGAAATTCACCACGCTTGTTGGTTTTTTTGTAAATTTTCTTTAAGGTTCTCCCCATATCCAGACAATCACGAGGACAACCAGCTCGACGAGGAGCTCGCTGGCTCCCGTCCGACCCCCGTACCAGCCACCTTACAAGGACACATCATGACAAAGAGAAACAGGATTCTCTATTGGGTTTCTACTGTCTGGCTTGCATTAGGAATGCTATCAAGCGGAATAGTGCAATTGCTCAACGTGAAGGAGGAAGTAGAATTTATTTTGGCACTTGGCTATCCCGGCTATTTTCTACCACTGCTGGGTGGTTGGAAACTTTTGGGAGTTGTCGTATTACTTATACCTAAATTTCCATTGCTCAAAGAATGGGCGTACGCGGGCTTTTTCTTTAACATGTCGGGAGCGGTGTTTTCGCATGTCGCATCAGGTAGTTCAATGAAGGATATAATTCCTCCGTTGCTACTTATCGTCCTGACCGTGGTATCGTGGTATTTCAGACCGACGGATAGAACGCTCAGGTCAGTGACCCTATAAGAGAAAATTATCGGCGGACTTTGGTGAAGCATCAAATCACAAGCACCAAATCACAAACAAATTCCAAACACAAAACGACGAATGATCCAAACAATCACCCTCACACTTTGAATTTTGCCATTGGGATATTTGTATTTGTTTGAGATTTGTAATTTGAGATTTGGTGCTTGGCCCGCTGTTCCAGCTACTTTACTGATCCTTGTGATTTCCTCAGAATTGCTGTGAAGATCATCAAGAGCTCGGTCGCCTCCTGACTCAATTGCTCCTGTACTTCCTTCTGACCCTCGCCAGGTATGATCAGCTGCAGCCAATACCTTGTCTCCTTCGCCTCTTTTCGACTGATCTTGATTCTCATCAGGAAGTCCTTCTTGCTCAATGACTCGTTGGCTTCAATGTAATTGGCGCCAACAGACGCGGAAGCACGAGTCAACTGACGAGAGTATTCAAGGTTTGTCAGGTCTTTGGGAAGCCGTCTGACGAAATCACGAACACACTTGGCAAACATC
>DAIPLH010000447.1:2200-2643 GCA_036769325.1 Bacteroidota bacterium | reverse complement strand
GAAACAGGGGAAAGAATTTCCCAGTTGGCAGAGGTCAAAAGTACGTCGGAAGGATGGTTTCCGGGAGCGGTGGACTCACCCAGGGCGGGTGAAAATCTCCGCTAGCATGCACCGGGCACTCCCCCCGCCGACCAGCTCGATTGTGCCAAGGGGAGAGTGAATCAGCTTTGAATCTGCACTGAGAAGGGACCGCTGAGGTGGTGTGAGACAATTGAATGCACTCGAGGACATCACCCAAAGAAGCTGCGCGTCTTTGGTATGGAGCTGCAGCATGTTCCCTGCAAACTGAAGCAACTGCGCTGTGGTGATCTCAATAACCCGGCGGCCTGATTTCAACAGGACTTTGAGTACTTCTTCACGTTCATTGTCATCCTGAATCGATTCCAGACATATGACTGCAGTGGTTTTGCCCAATGCCATCATGACGTTGGTATGGTATATGG
>DAIPLH010000447.1:0-2190 GCA_036769325.1 Bacteroidota bacterium | reverse complement strand
GTGCTGCAAACCCACGGACGACGTTCTCATCGGTCCTTGAAGAAAGACAGGTGTAGATCGTCGAGTGCGCCCGGTCGAATACCATGCTTCCCGTTCCCTCAAGAAATCGTCCTTCGGCTTCGAATCGGGTTAGATCGACCACGCGTTCAAAACCATAGGCAGCCCTGAGATGCCGAACAATTTCCTCCCGTCGCTCGAGCCGGCGATTCTCCCCTTCCATCGGGTAGAGAATGATCGTCCCGTCGTCCTGCGTGGATATCCAGTTGTTCGGGAAGATCGCATCGGGCGTCTGAGGCTCGTCCGTATCGTCAAAGACAATCACGTCAACATCTTCACGACGCAGGGTGTCGCTCAACGCTTCGAACTCCCGGAGCGCGTTTGCCTGAATCTGTTCCGGGGTGTTTCCAGCCGGAAGATGCTGAAACACATTCGATGCAGCAGTTGTTTCGTTGAAGCGAAAGTGACGCGGCCGCACCATCATGACAGTGTCTGCAGAGGAACGTCGGGCATTCATATCAGCGAATCTACACTATTGAACATCATGTGCAAGTCGCATGTGACTCCAATGTGATTTGAACCGCCAAGGCGCCATGACGCCAAGGAAGATAAGAATGAGTGAACACAGGGAAGATGGAGGGCGGAGGTTTGGAAGGCTGGAGGTAAGAAGCCAGAAAAGGATCAGAAGTCAGAGGGTACAAGGCAGGAGCGATCGATTTTTGGGCATTTGAATTTTGACAATTCGAGTTTCCTTCGGATTTGATGCTTGGTTCTTCGTGCTTTGATCTTGTGTTCTCTTCCGACGGCTTTTTTGGCGTTCTTGGCGTCATGGCGGTTCAAATTGTACCATTGCTTGTCTTACCCTGAATCTCCATATTGAGATCACTACTCTGCTCACGATTTCCAATTTTCTTCCTGAAGGTTCTCTTATGAAGCTTCCCTTGATGACGGGGATCCTCATCCTTGCTTCGTGGCTCTCTCATGCAGAGACCATCGTCGTCCGTGCCGGAACTCTGATTGACGGGGTCTCTGCGAAGCCGGTTTCGAACGTTAAGATCCTGATTGAGGGTTCAACGATCGTCGAAGTCGGACCGGACGTTGTCGAACCACCGGGTGCTGTAATGATCGATCTCAGCGGGATGACCGTCCTCCCGGGACTGATCGATTGCCACACACATATTACCGGTGAAATCGAGAATTACTACGACGACGCGTTCCGGAAGTCACCGATCGACTATGCCATCCGCGCGCATGTCTACGCACGGCGCACTCTTGAAGCAGGATTCACAACCTGCCGCGATGTGGGATCAGGCGAGTTCATCGATGTCGCGTTGAAAAAGGCCATTAATGCAGGGATTGTTGCCGGCCCGCGTCTCTTCGTTGCCGGTCACGCCCTCAGTTCGACCGGCGGCCATGGCGATTTCTCAGGATTCTCACCATACCTTTCGTTCGATAACTTCAGCGGCGTCGCAGATGGTGTTGACGAGATACGGAAGAAGGTACGCTGGAACATCAAGTATGGTGCCGACCAGATCAAATTCACCGCCACAGCAGGCGTCCTGAGTGAAGAAGAGTCCGTCGGCGCTCCGCAGTATTCCGTAGAGGAAATGGAAGTACTGGTCCAGGAAGCTGCAATGTGGGGAAAGAAAGTGGCTGCCCACGCCCACGGTGCTGAGGGAATGAAGAGAGCAATTCGTGCCGGCGTCGCATCCATCGAACACGGAAGCCTCCTCGATGACGAAGCTGTGAAGCTGATGAAAGAGCACGGGACATTCCTCGTACCAACTGAATATGTCGGCCTTGCCGTCATTGATCTTGCAAAGTCCTGGGATCTCCCGGAACATTCGGTGAACAAAGCAAAGAGCATCATGATGCACAAGCGCGATGGACTCCGAAAGGCAGTCAAAGCCGGCGTGAAGATTGCCTACGGAACAGATGCAGGAGTTTTTCCGCACGGCCAAAATTCAGTCGATTTTCCTCTGCTCGTTGATGCGGGAATGGCTCCCATGTCAGCCATCAAGTCGGCCACCTCCGTGGCTGCGGAGCTGCTCGGCATGGAGGGAAAAATCGGACAGATCAGCAAGGGTGCCTTCGCTGATCTGATTGCTGTCGATGGCAACCCACTTGAAGATATCACCCTGCTGCAACGAATTGTGTTTGTCATGAAAGATGGAGTCGTCTACAAAGGAAACT
>DAIPLH010000446.1:686-2650 GCA_036769325.1 Bacteroidota bacterium | reverse complement strand
CAGTCTGCGGACTGAGTTCTGGGAAGACGTGAATATTGTCGGGACAGTCAACGGAATGAACGCCGAGCTGGAGCGCGCCGGCCGGGTGGCAGATTTTCTGGAGCTTGGCGAGTTCATGGCGCACGATGCGCTTCACCGGGAAGAATCCTGTGGCGGTCATTTCCGCGAAGAATACCAGACTCCCGAGGGGGAAGCATTGAGAAACGACAAAGACTTTTCGTACGTCGCCGCGTGGGAATTCACCGCGGTTGGGAAAGAACCACGGTTGCACAAGGAAGCACTTGAGTTTGAGTATGTCAAACCTGCCCAGAGGAGTTACAAGTAAATGAACCTCACGCTTGAGGTCTGGCGGCAGAAGAATCGCACAGAAAAAGGAAAGTTTGTCTCTTACGATATCAGGGACATTTCACCCGACGCATCATTCCTGGAGATGCTCGACGTTCTGAACGGAGATCTGGTCCGCAAGGGCGAGGACCCCATTGCGTTTGACCACGACTGCCGTGAGGGCATCTGCGGAAGTTGTGGTATCATGATCAATGGCCGTGCTCATGGTCCCCAGAAGGGTGTTGCAACCTGCGAGCTCCGCATGCGACACTTCACCGATGGAGACAAGATCGTCGCCGAGCCGTTTCGCGCAAAGCCCTTCCCGGTGATCAAAGATCTTGTCGTAGACCGAAAATCCTTCGAGCGAATCGTCCAGGCGGGTGGCTTTGTGACGGTGAAGACAGGCGGTGCACCGGACGCCAATGCAATCCTGATCCCGAAGCCGATTGCCGATGAAGCATTTGACGCTGCCACATGTATCGGCTGCGGGGCCTGCGTGGCGGCGTGCAAGAACGGATCCGCATCCTTGTTTGTCGCTTCAAAGATCGCCCACCTTGCTTTGCTTCCTCAGGGACAGGCAGAGCGTGGAAAACGTGTCCTCAGCATGGTCGCGAAGATGGATGAAGAGGGATTCGGTGGCTGTTCGAACACATATGCCTGTGAGGCAGAGTGTCCGAAGGAGATTTCGGTGTCAACGATAGCGAAAATGAATAGAGAGTTCCTTCACCATAACCTGCTTCCGGCCGATTAATATTAGAAGACCATGACCACCAAGCCTCCTCCGTCAGTTGTTCCTGCACCAGAAAAGAGCATGGAGAAAATCGCCTATGCGTCCGTGGCAGGAATTCCAACCTCTGAACCCCATGAAAGAGACCGCCTCGGTTACAATGTGTGGCGGTGGCTGATGTTCAGGAAGGACCCTCTCGATCTTGCCATCCGCAGCTCGGGCTCACGTCTTCAAATCACTGAAGAAGAAGCACTAAGAAGAATACGAGAGGCCCTGAAGGAACAGGGCGTCGAAAATGTTGACTGACATTTTCGAACGGCTGGTCCTTCCTCATATGGCGCTTGCGCCCTGGCTTACGACCCAACGAGGCCGCGGAGTCGTCGGGCGGTTTTCTTTTTTTCCCACCTCCCTCTAAATCTTTTCAAATGGATCTCGGCATTCGCGACAAGGTTGCCATCGTTTGCGCAGCAAGCGGAGGTCTCGGGAAGGCCACTGCCCTCGCTCTGGCCCGGGAAGGAGCAAGGATTGTTATCTGCTCCAGAGATCAAGGCAGGATTGACGCTTCTGCAGCCGAGATCGGAAAAGCGATTGGCGATGGAAAAAATTCTATTCTTCCGGTTGTGGCTGACGTTTCGAGACCACAGGACATTAAGAAGCTCTTCAGTACTGCAGTTGAATCCTTCGGTCATGTAGACATTCTGGTTACAAACACCGGAGGGCCTCCCCCCGGGGCCTTCCTGGATCTCACCGATGAAAAATGGCAGACCGGGTTTGATCTCAACCTGATGAGCACGATTCGCTGTATCCGTGAAGCCGTACCGCTGATGCAGAAGAATAAATGGGGAAGAATCATCAATATCACTTCTCTGACTGTTAAACAGCCGGTCAATGACCTAATCGTTTCCTCTGTTCT
>DAIPLH010000446.1:0-676 GCA_036769325.1 Bacteroidota bacterium | reverse complement strand
GAATAATCGGCCTGTCAAAGGTCCTCGCGAATCTCTACGGCAAGGACGGCATCACCGTTAACAGCGTTGCGCCTGGCTTTATCATGACGGGTCGTCAGCAGGAACTGGGACGGGCGAGAGCTGAGAAACAGCGTGTCACATTTGAGGAATATGTTCGGACGTCCACCGTCGATATCCCAGCGGGAAGATTCGGCACACCTGAAGAACTCGGCAATGTTATTGCTTTCCTTGCCTCACAAAGAGCCAGCTATATCAACGGGGTCACCCTCAGTGTCGACGGCGGGTTGGTGAAAGGATTACTCTAGAAAAAAAAGTCAGGAGTCGATAGTCAGTAGTCGGGCGGGTCTCTGTCAACGACCCTATCGGGTCGAAAACCCATAGGGCGATTTCTTTTGCCTTTACCACCCAAACCATTTGCTCTCTACTACTTCCCCCGAAGGGGTCCCTTTTGGGAGGACTACTGACTCTGGACTACTGACTTCTTTTTACATCGCCTCCCTAAAGCCCTCGTTCACGCGCAGTTCTGTTTGTCCGGTTTCCTTTGTTGCGAGCGGTCGAAGGAACGGAAATGCACGAAGAGACGCTGAAGGAATGGGAAGCTCCCTCTCACCGCTAAGCATCCCGTTGAACTGAAAGGCATTCGCCACTGCTTTCCCCATCGTCGTATTGTTGAAGA
>DAIPLH010000445.1:0-2657 GCA_036769325.1 Bacteroidota bacterium | reverse complement strand
GAGGTGGTGGGGGAGCCTTTGTGCGTGGGGTTGCTTGTCTGAATGCAAGTTCCCCGGTATTTGAAGATGGGGCAGTAGGAGGCTATAACAGAATCCGAAACAATGGAACAGGCGTCTATTGCTCAAGCAAGTCAAAGCCTGTTCTTGGTATCAAAAGCAATAGCCAAGACGAGGGTGGGAAAAACAGCGTCTACGGGAACACGACTTATGACGTCCTCCTGGGCGATAGCTCCAAGAGCAAAGCTGAAAGCAACTGGTGGGGAGAGAATCCACCGGACACGACGGACTTCAGTATTACGGGAGGATCCACTTTTGACTACACTCCCTATGAAACGGTAGATCCGAATCCGGGAGCACGGATGGGAGGAAGCTATCTTCTTGCCACTTCAAAGGGAGCGATTGATGGTGGAGGTGGGGGGAGCATGAACCCAGGAAATGTTCCGAGAGAACTACAGGATGCCTTGATGTTTCGCTCCGACGGTCGCTACGGGGAGGCAATCGCCGTGCTTGAGTCTGTAATAGGATCTTCAAGAATGCCCGTTTGGGTTAAGGACTGGGCCGTGACTGAGCTGCTTGCGTCGGCTCAGAACTTTGAGAATTCGTCCATCTCGACATTTCTTGAGAGTGCTGGGGGCTCTTATCCTGATCTTAGCCGGACGATTGACCTTGTCATGCCTCACGTATACCTCGATGAGGGCATGACGAGTGAGGCGATGGCACGCTTCGATGAGAATATCTCCGGATATCCAAGCAGCGAGCTTGAACGTGATGGCCTGTATGGAAGGTTCTTGAATGCACTCTACACCGATGAGGACACTTCTGCAGCGCGAACATGGTTATCCACTCTGAGTGTGCGATATCCTGAAAGCGACGAAGCCTTGGTTGCTGATCACCTCATCGAAACCTACATCGCGACCATGTCGAGACCCGGAACAGAGGGTGAGCAGATTGGAAGGGGAGCCACGGCATTGTCCAATGTCGTTGCGTTGCCAAGGGAATTCATTCTGGCTCAGAATTATCCGAATCCGTTCAACCCGACCACGATAATCCAGTATGCACTGCCCGTGGATTCTCGTGTGACCCTCAAGATCTATGATATTCTTGGGAGAGAGGTAAGAACGATGATTGATGAGTTCAAGGAGATCGGGTACCACCAAGTCACAATGGATGTGAGCAACCTGGCGACAGGAGTGTACTTTTACCGCCTGACTGCAGGCTCGTTCACCGATGTGAAGAAACTAGTCGTTGTGAAATGAGTGCTGCGTGAACAGTAAACCCTTTCTCATCATAGTCCACGAGCAACGCTCTGGCCCTTCCCCCGTTTTGTAGAGAAAATCCCAGAAGCGTGTGAAGGAGTGTTGCCTGTTATGCAAGTGAAATCATCTTCGTACCAGTTATTGAGGGAGGTATCAAGTGCCTTACCCAGCCAATAAGCCATGGGATTTGGACATACGAAAATGGGGTGCGGTGGGCGATGGAGTAGCAGATGATACGACTGCAATTCAGGCCGCGATGGATGAGACTGAGACGTGGGGAGGAGGGATAATCTTTTTCCCACCAGGAAAGTACAAAATCAGCAACACCTTGAAGCTTCCGAGTAAGGTCTATCTAAAAGGCGTCACAGGAACCTCCTTCACCAAGATATTTCAAGATCCCTCCGTTTACTTGAATGAAATGAACACTATCTTGTGGCTTGCTGACAATCAATCCACGCCAATTAGCATGATTGAGCCAAAGACCCCCAACAATTTTGGGGCGGCGGGAATCGAAAACCTCGTTCTGTACGGAAACAGAGATACTGCGACGTCAAGTGGTTACTTCGGGATCAAGCTCCCTGACAGTACAACCGAGCAGCGTTCCCATGCAGAGTTCAAGCACGTATTCATATTTGACGTAAAGGGGACCGGCTTTTACGGTGGGGTTGGCCATCATGAACTACTTTTTGATTTTGTGATTGTTTATGGTTCCGAGTCGCACGGCTTTGAATTGCGGGGCGAGGATTTACAGGGGAATAGAGTCTGGTCAGGTGCGAACGGAGGAATTGGGATAAAGTTTCCAGGATCGGCCTCGACGACAATTGGATCAGGGTCTGGCCGATTCTCTCACGTTGATACGTGGGGAAATGACATTGGAATGGAAATCAGTGACAGCCTGAGTTACTTTTTCTTTGGCCTGAACGTGAACGTCAATAAGAAGCATGGTTTGCACCTCTTCCCTACTACCCCCACGCCTCCACCCCCAGCAGCTCCAGGCTTTAGCCCAGGGAGGATAACAATTTTCAGAGGGAACTTCAGCGGAAATTCTCAAGACGCCAACGGCGGATTTTCAGATGTATATCTTGAAGGAAATCAAGTTCCACCTCCAGATGGTGGGTATGGTCCCTACAATATCACGTTTCTCGGTACCGAGTTTCTTGGTACGCCGCCTGGATCTGGGAATGGTAACAAGCCTAAATATGCTATTGAGGACGCATCAGCTGTACCCCGGCGCTGTCTCGTTGCCGGAGGAATGTTCAGAAGATCCGGATATCAGGGCCCGCCACCCAATGGTGGCACTTATTCCGTGGTCTCAAACAAGCCACAAGCTATAAGGGATTGTTTTGATTATGATACTGCAAAACAAATCACAGAAACCGAGATCCCATACAATTGGACCAC
>DAIPLH010000444.1:264-2658 GCA_036769325.1 Bacteroidota bacterium | reverse complement strand
CTGCTTCGGCAGGCTACAAAAAAAGCCCCGCTCGCAAGAGCGGGGCTTTTTGTTTACCCTTACGAGAGATCTTTCAGAGAAGACCGGATAATTCCCAATCCCTCATCAATCTCCTCGCGATTGATAGTCAGCGGCGGTCTGAACCGGATGGAACGCTCGCCGCTCGGAAGCAGGATAAGGCCCCGTTCGAGGCATTTCTCCCGAAACGGAGTCCGTTGGTCCACATTCAGCATATCAAACGCAGCGAACAACCCCCTCCCGCGCACTGCTGTTACCGTGGTCGGCAATTCCGTCGCGAGCTGTTCAAGTTGGGCCATCAGATAGTCTCCCATCTTCTTTGCATTGTCGACCAGCTTCTCCTCTTCGATAATTTCCAGATAGCGCTGAGCGCGCACCATGTCCACCAGGTTCCCGCCCCAGGTTGAGTTGATCCTGCTCGGGAAAACAAATACATTCTCCTTCACCTCATCGATCCGCCTTCCGCAAAGGAAACCGCACACCTGCATTTTCTTCCCGAATGCCACAAGATCCGGTTCAAAGCCAAAATGCTGATGAGCCCACATTTTTCCGGTCAGCCCGATTCCGGTCTGCACCTCATCCATGATCAACATGGCCTCGTTCTCATCTGCAAGGAGACGCAGGGCTCGAAGGAACTCACCCCGAAAGTGGTTGTCTCCCCCCTCCCCTTGAATCGGCTCCAGAATGATTGCTGCGATCTCATCCCGGTGGGTCAGGAACGCCTCTTTGATCTGGGCGATGCTTGTTTCCTCATCCCGCACCGTTGCTTTGACATTCTCTTCTGTCAATGGGTACCGTTGAGCAGGGTTCAATACCCGGGGCCACGTGAACTTCGGATAGAGATCGGTTTTCGCGGGATCGGTATTGGTGAGGGACAGCGTATACCCGGAACGACCATGGAAGGCCTTCCGGAAGTGCAGGATTTTTGTCCCCTTTTCTTCCTTATGTCCCTTCGAAAAGTTCTTCCTGATTTTCCAGTCGAATGCCGCTTTCAGCGCATTCTCAACCCCGAGGGAGCCTCCATCCACAAAGAAGACATGCGGAAGGTATGAGGGCAGAGCAACGCGGGCAAAGGTTTCCAGGAAATCAGCTTGTTCGGTTGTATAGATATCGGAATTCGAGGGTTTATTCACTGCCACCAAACCGAGTTTCTCGATGAAGTCAGGCTGCGTCATCCTGGGATGGTTGAGCCCGATGGGCGAGGAAGCAACGAAGGTAAAGAAATCGAGGTAGCGCTTCCCCGTGCGAGCGTCCACGATGTATGACCCGCGGCTCTCCCGGAGATCGACCACGATATCAAACCCGTCGACAAGCATATGCTTCCTGAGGGTTGGTATCGCTTCGTTCGGCGACACTCTCCTGCCCCTGGTCAGCATTGATTCGGCAAATGATTCTTGAAACGACATGACAGGAACTCCTTTCTGTTCAGCTCTTTCGATCTTTTTCGTTCAGTGAGTGGAAAAACGACGAAGAACGATCGTAGCCTCAGAAGAATTCCTGATGCTCATAGCGGGAGACGGTATAAAGGATGGAAGGAATCACGACTTGTTATCGATCGGGTAATTGTCTATTTGCGCCCGCTGGAGCCCACCGCTGTAGTCGATGTACACCGTTTTCCACTCAGTGAAGAAATCGTAGACGGTCCACCCACCTTCACGGTGTCCGTTTCCGGTTTGCTTCACGCCTCCGAACGGGAGGTGTGCTTCCGCCCCGATCGTAGGCGCATTGACATAGGTGATTCCCGCGTGGATATCACGGATGGCGCGAAACGCATTATTGATGTTTGATGTGTAAATCGAAGAAGACAGGCCATACACGGTATCATTCAGGATTCTGATCCCTTCGTCAAGGGATTTCACCTTGATGACTGACAGAACCGGACCGAAGATTTCTTCCTTGGCAATCCGATGGTCAGGCTTGACGTTCGTGAAAATTGTCGGCCGGTCGAACCAACCGCTCTTCAGATCGGCGCGATCAGCGTTATCTGCGGTCGCCTCCTGCTGTGCCGCTATACCGCACTCCGCACTCCCTATTCCCCACTCCTCACTCCCTAACCCCTACCTCCTCACTGCCGGTACCTCGTGTACCGCTTTCAAACTCATTGCACTCATGACTTTTGACCCCAAAACCATGCGTTTTCCCCGGCAAATACGCACGTCACATCAAAACGGCGCTAGGTGGTTCATTGCACCTTCAAAAAATGCCCTGTTTTCACGACCCGTTTTCGCCAAAACAGGGCTCGGAGGCCAAAAAATCAATTACGTGTCAGGGCCACTCGGACCGACCCCCAAGAATCCCGCCAAAAACCGCACGTTCAAGCCTGTCCCAGCCTGCCCCGGCGCGCCGGGGGCGCGCCGAAATTCGCTTCGTTTTTTC
>DAIPLH010000444.1:0-254 GCA_036769325.1 Bacteroidota bacterium | reverse complement strand
AACTTTGAACTTTGAACCCTGAACTTTGAACCCTGAACTTTGAACGTTGAACCTTGAACCTTGAACTTTGAACCTTGAACGATGTCTGCTTCGCCGACCGCTGACAGCCGATCGCCGACAGCCACTGACAACAGCCTCTGGTAGACGGTGAAATGCCATTGAGTAACATCTATCCAACGGAAAGTGCCATTCCAGGCGAGTTTGCGGCGATACGCTTATAAGCTCAAGGGATAACGACCATGACTCCGATATCG
>DAIPLH010000443.1:0-2663 GCA_036769325.1 Bacteroidota bacterium | reverse complement strand
TCAGGACGGAGCGCGGACCGCGCACGGACGCGCGGGTGAGGCCGTACAGCTCCCGGACCGCGGCGGGTGAACGGGCTGCTGCGTTTGTACGCAATCACACCGGGACAACGGACCGCCTTCTTTCGAGGCTTAGGCCATTTCTCTCCCCCCTTTCAACACACGAACAACGCGAACCGCGAAAGGTTTCATCATGAGAACCGCATATTTTGAGACGATCGGCGGAATCGCAGGAGACATGACCATGGCATCCCTGGTCAGCGCCGGGGTTTCCCTGGATGAGCTGACCAGCAAGCTCAGAAACCTCGCCGTCGGAGACTTCGAGATCATCGGAAAGCATGTGACCCGCAGCGGCATCGATGCCGTGCATCTGGAAGTGGTTGTACCGGAACAGGAACAGAAACACAGGCATCTCCATCACATTACAGGAATTCTTGATGCATCAAATCTGAGTACTCTGACCCGTACACGGGCAAAGGCGATTTTCCAGGTTCTCGCAGAAGCGGAGGCGAAGGTCCACAACACCACGGTCGAGAAGATCCATTTTCATGAAGTCGGCGCCATTGATGCAATTGTTGACGTGGTCGGGACGGCAATCTGTCTCGAACTCCTCAAAGTGGAACACGTTCTGACGTCACCCGTTAAGATGGGCAACGGAGGGCTCGTGCGAACCCAGCATGGGAATCTTCCGACAGCTTCCCCTGCCGCCGTGGAAATTCTCCGGGGATATCCGGTACTCATGACTGATGCGCCGCATGAACTCACAACACCGACCGGGGCTGCGATTGTTAAAGCCCTCTCGGCCGGAATGATGCGGGACAAAGCGTTTGTCATCGAATCGGTAGGCTACGGGGCCGGGACTGCCGAGTTCAGAGAATTTCCTAACCTGCTGCGCGTCCTCATCGGTGACCTCGAGGAATCAGAAGGGACTGAGACCATTGAGTTGGTGGAAACGACCATTGACGACATGAACCCGCAGTTCTACCCCTTCCTGATTGAAAAACTACTTGCCTCGGGTGCCCGGGATGCCTATCTTACACCTGTCATCATGAAGAAGGGGCGACCCGGAATGCTCCTCTCAGTGCTGACCGAATCCGCGAAGCTGGCGCTGATAACCGAGCTTATCTATTCCAACACAACCACGATTGGACTGAGGATTCAGCGGGTAAGCAGAACTACGCTTCCCCGAAAAGAGCTGACGATCGAAACCTCTCTCGGACCTGTCAAAGCAAAGTCGATACTGAGAAACGGTAAAGTGCAGGTCACGCCGGAATTTGAAGAGTGCAAACGCCTTTCTCTCGATCTGAATCTTCCCCTGTCGGAAGTGTATTCGATTCTCGAAAAGGATTTCTCGTCACACAACTCATAAGATGGAAACGAAGAGTACCTGAGAACAGAGTCCTGAGTTTCAGAACCCATTACCAGCAGTCTGTACTGTTGCCCACCACGAAGTAAGCATAGGAGGTTTGTCATGAGGATAGTATTTTTTACCATTTGCCTTGGAGTGTTTCTGGTAGGTTCGGTTTTTGGCCAGCTCTACCAGGGTCCGGCATCGGGTTCCATCGCCGGCGGAGTGATGGTTACTACGGATGATTTTTCCAATGCACCGGAGGGCCCACCACCGCCAAGGGTCATTCCGAACAAGTTCCCGGTTCCGCCTGTTGACCCACCGGCAAACCTTCCGGCACCACTCGGCCCGGAAACCTACAACGCGTCCGAGTACAACCCTCTCGAGTCGCCACTTCTTCTCGGACCGCCTCCGATTGAGCTCGCCAGTTTTCCCGGAATACCGGAGACCAACAGTTTTCCGCCGGATCCCCATGCCGCGGTCGGGCCAAACCATGTTATCCAGACCGTCAACACGACGTTCCGGATTTCCGATAAGCAGGGGAACACGCTGAAGACGATTACAGCCGGATCGTGGTTTGCAAGCGTTTTAGGCGGGGCAGGACCATTTGATCCGCAAATCATGTATGACCACTTCAACGGACGATGGATCATGTTGTGGGATCACCTTGGTACATCGACAGCCTACTGGTTGATTTCCGTTTCAGATGATGACGATCCGCTCGGCACGTGGTACAACTGGGCGCTGCCAGCACACGTGAACGGAAGCTCCGCCTCCGGTAATTGGGGAGATTATCCGGGAATCGGGTTTGACCAGGATGGGCTCTATATTGTCTCCCGTGAATTTTCCTTCGGTGGGTTCTACCAATATCCTAAACTGAGGATCGTCGGAACCGACCAGCTCTTTCAGAACGATGCGGGTCCGGTAACCTGGACAGACCTGTGGGCAATAGAGGATCTCACCGGATTCGTTCACGATGGACTGCGTCCGACAGTTGTGTTTTCCGATCCGGTTGACTATTTCCTCCTTGCACCCACAACGTTCGGCGGGTCAAACACCTATTTTGTGCTTTACCGACTTACAAATCCCGTCACTGCACCGGTAATGACCGCAACCCATGTCCCGGTCGCGTCATGGACGACTGCTCCCCATGCAAACCAGCTTGGCGGGGGGACACTTCTTGAAGCAGGCGGATCGATAATGCGTCATGCGGCAGTATACAAGGACAGTTCCATTTGGGGATCGCATTCGGTAGCCAACGGCGCGTACTCGAGTGTTCGGTATCTCAGAATCAATACAACCAACAGCACAGTCCTCG
>DAIPLH010000084.1:619-9541 GCA_036769325.1 Bacteroidota bacterium | reverse complement strand
ATCAGCCATTGTCACCCTCGCCTTGATCAAGCCACCTGGGCGGCAACGGGCCTGGAACTGGGAAATCTTGGAGCAGAGCGCGCTTGCAGAATACACATACGCGGAACCGACACTAAGTCCAATGCCGTCAACCCCGCTTGCTCCAACAAGGGCATAGTCACCGGAGAGAGAGACAGAGATCCCAAAGTCATCATTTTCCGCCCCATCATCGGCAATGAGTTTGATTTGCTCGACCCAATTCGATCCATCATATTGAAAGATGTACGCAGAACCAGCTCCTCTTCCATTGTCACTATCTTGATTTGCTCCTACAAGGGCGTATTCACCGTAGAGAGACACAGCCCCGCCAAAAAATGCAAGAGGGACACCGTCGCTGGCGATGAGTTTGGCTTCCTCCACCCATCCCAACCCATCGTCGTGAAAGATATAGGCAGCTCCTGCATTACCTCCATTACTGTTATCATCCCTATATGCTCCGACAAGGGCGTAATCGCCTGAAAGCGAGACTCGCCATCCAAAGAAATCACCTGGGGAGCCATCACTGGCAACGAATTTTGTTTGTTCTATCCAGTTCGTCCCGTTGTAATGAAAGATGTAAGCAGAACCAACGTCTATTCCATCACCATCTCCATATGCACCGACAAGGGCATAGCCACTTGAGAGGGAGACTGACGCTCCAAACCTATCATTTACGCCACCGTCGCTGGCGAGAAGTTTGGATTGTTCTACCCAGTCCAACCCATCGTAATGAAAGATGTAAGCAGAGCCGGCATTTATTCCATTTTCACTATTCGCCGATGCTCCGATAATAGCGAAGCCACCGAAAAGTGAGACGGACCCTCCAAAGAAATCCGCAAAGTCACCATCACTGGCGAGAAGTTTGGATTGTTCTACCCAGTTCAACCCATCGTAGTGAAAGATGTAGGCAGAGCCGGAAGACTCTCCCATGTCATCGTCTCCATAGGCTCCAACAAGCGCGTAATCGCCGGAGAGTGAGACTGAGCGTCCAAAGAAATCAGCAACCGCACCATCACTGGCAATGAGTTTGGTTTGTTCCACCCAGTTCGAACCATCCCAATGAAAGATATATGCAGAACCGGCGCCTGCTCCGTTACTATTATCATCCTCATATGCTCCTACAAGGGCGTAATCACCGGAGATGGAAACTGACCACCCAAAAAAATCATTTGCTCCACCATCACTGGCATCGAGCTTCGTTTCCGTGATTTGCGCACTGGTGACGTCCATACAAAAGAGGGACATCATAGCAAGGGTTGCCGAGAGTATCGTGATTCGCTGGGTCATGGTGTGAGTCCTCCAACCAGAAATGGGTTTGAAAATGATACTTGATGAATCGACTATCGAGCTTATCGCTGAACCTATTTTGCAAAAAGCATCTTCTGACTCATGACAGTGCTGCCTGCTTGAAGTCTGTAAACATAAAGCCCCGAGGCAACAGACTGACCAAAGCTGTTGACGCCATGCCATACGACAGACCGTTCACCGGCCTTCTGGAAGCCATCAATCAATGTGGCGACCTCCTGTCCAAGCATGTTGTAGACACGGATGGACACAGATCCATCGTTGCTCAGCATGTAACGGATTGTGGTCGATGGGTTAAACGGGTTCGGATAGTTGCCGAGCAAGGTTGTTTCCTTTGGCGACTCTGAGATCAGTTCATCATCCCAGTCGTCGCTTGCTTCTTCATCCAAACCTGTCCTGCAGGTTACGACGATGGGATCAAAGCATTGTCCGGGGTTGGTGAGCTCAACGGTGTGGGGACCTGAGCTGAAGCCGCCTTGGGAAAGCTGACCTCTGCCGCTCGCGTCAATGGTGACTTCGTACGGAACGTCATCGATGCTGATCTCGATGACATCGCCTGCGTGCGAGGCATCGGCCATGATTACTCTTGCCTTGATCACACCACCGGGACGGCAGCGTGCCTGGAATTGGGAGACTTTGGAGCAGAGGGGGGCAGCAGAATACACATAGACAGAACCATTCCCTCCTGACCCACCGCGGGTTGCCCCAACAAGAGCAACTTTGCTGGACATCGAGACTTGAAACCCAAACTCATCGGCATTAGTACCGTCACTGGCGGTGAGCTTTACTTGCTGGACCCAGTTTGCCCCATCGTAGTGAAAGATGTAGGCAGAACCGGATTGTATTCCGTTGTCGTCATCCCATTCGCAACCGATAAGTGCATATTCGCCCGAGAGGGAGACTGAAGAACCAAAATAAGAATTGTCTTCACCATCACGAGGTTCGAGCTTGGCTTGTTCTACCCAGTCTGTCCCGTCGAAATGAAAGATATAAGCAGAGCCGGTATTCGTGCTTTTCTCATCATGGTCATAACGGGGGGCTCCAACAATAGCGTAGTCACCAGAAAGAGAGATGTTGTATCCGAAGTTATCGCTCGTAGACCCATCGCTTGCAGTGAGGATTGCCTCCTCTACCCAATTCGCCCCGTCATAGTGGAAGATCTTGGCAAACTCATCCCCTCCCATGAGTGCATAATCCCCAGAGAACGAGACTTCCCCGTTGGGATGGATTCTGGAGTGTTCCAACCAGCGTGTTCCGTCGTAATGAAAAATGTACGTAGTGTCATCCGCTGCCTGTCCTACGAAGGCAAAGTCTCCTGAAATGGCAACTGTTGTCCCGAAACTGCCCTGAGGGAAGGGATTAGTAGAAGTGAGTTTGACCTGTTCAACCCAGGCGGACCCGTTATAATGGAAAATGTAAGCAGAGCCTGCACCTGGCCCACCCTGAGTGTCATCGTAGCGTGCTCCGACAATGGCATGGTCTCCCGAGAGGGAGACCATATTTCCAAACCCATCTCCGCTTCGACCATCACTTGCGCCAAGCTTGGCCTGCTCCACCCAATTTTCTCCATCGAAATGGAAAATATAGGCTGAGTCGGGTTGGGGATACTCCTTCGCGTTTCCGACAATGATAAAGTCACCGAAGAGTGAAAATGACGTAGGATCCCAATCCCCATTCGGGGCTAACTGAGTTTCTCGGAACTGTCCGAAAAGGTTGCCCGGCGAATAGACGGTCAGAAAGATGCAGGTTGCAAATACTCTTGCAGTCCATTTCATTATGTAGTCCTCCCGGTTGGATTTTAGAGTGAAATCATTTCGTAAACAGCATCTTCTGACTCATGACTGTGCTGCCTGTTTGTAATCTGTAGATATACAGGCCCGATGCAACCGCCTGGCCGAAGTTATTTGTGCCATTCCATTTGACCGACTGCTCCCCGGCTTTCTGGAAGCCATCAACCAGAGCGGCAACTTCCTGTCCAAGCATGTTGTAGACACGGATGGACACAGGGCCATCGTTGCTCAGGGTATAACGGATGGTGGTCGATGGGTTGAACGGGTTCGGATAATTACCAATGATTCTGGTCTCGGCCGGAAGAGTCTTCAGAGTCGTTGCTTCGAGAGCATCATACTCTGCCCACAGTGCATCCCATTCGGGGTCTGCTGGGGCATCGACCTGGCAATTGAAGTTGACCGGTGCATAGCAACCGGCCGGATCCTCCAGTGTAACGGTATGGGCACCCATACCTGCATGAGGGACGGTCAGTTTGGCGATAGAGTTTGTTCCATTGCTCATAATGGGGGAAATGTAGTCATCACCATCAAGATCAAAGCCAATTGTCTCGCCGGACCAATCGCCTGAAAGCTTGACCATCGCCTGCGCAGCGCCGTTTGCATTGCACTTTGCATTGAAGAAGAAGATGTCGTTGCATTGGAGGGCGGAAATGTGGGCTGTTCCATAAAGGTGGAAGGGAAATCCCTGCGAACCCACATCCGTTACAGGGCCCCATGAGGTTGCGAGCCATTGCTTAGCGTTTCCTGTTGTTGTCATCCCGTTGATAGTGATCGGCGGAGCCCATGGTCCGGAGGAAAGCGTACCACCGGTTGTCCATTCGATCCAATAGTTACCCTGAGGAAGAGTAAAACCACCGCTTACCGTGTTTCTCATTATTGGTCGGGCGGTGTTCATCGGAAGCCTCTCGATCACCCGGTATAGATCATCCCACGTGGTTGCAATCAGACGATTGGTTGTTAGATCACCAAGGATAACTGTGCTTCCGGCACTGTCCGGTGGAGCATTCCAGATTTGATATCGAAGGTCGTTGATGGTTGAGATGTTTCCCGAGTTCAGCTGGTAGGCCCAGAAGACGAGTGAATCTACCATCCACGAGTCATCCGTGATCGTGAAGTCATCGGCAACATGATTGTTCAAAGAGAGCTGATGACCAAAACCGATAATCGTCATTCCGAGTGATTCACTTTGCAAAACGCTCTCATCGGCCCCACCTGCTCCTCCACCCGGATTGTTGATCAGCGGACCGTTGCTGTAGAGTAGGCTGCTGCCCTCTGTAGATGCAGGCGCTCTGTACCCTGCGTCCAGAGTAACCACCCCTGGTCCGGATGCCGGAGACGCAATGTCTCTTGACTGATCCTGGGCGAAGGCAGCGGTTGATCCAACAAAAAGGAAGACACAGATGGAGAACCAGTTCACTGATGAACATATTGATGGTGTCATGGATCGTGCCTTTCTGATGAATGGAGGATGTGAACTTGTCTTATTGCCGTAGCGGCTGGTCTGCCTCAATCGAGACTGATGCGCCGAACCCGTGTATCGTTCCGGCGAGTTTTGTTTCAATGATCTGGGAGACCGAAAGAAATGATGCGAGGAGAGGGGGCACACCTGCTGCAAAGAGTCGTTGCATGATTCAGCTCTTGAATGTTTTATTCTTGAGTGCATTTCAGCACACCAACACCAGCTTTCTAATCTCCACGAAATCTGCAACCGTCAGCCTGTAGAAACAAACCCCACTTGTAAGTGCAGCCCGCTCAAACGTCACCTCATGGAACACCGCGTCCTGACCTTCATCCATCAGCACGGCAGCCTGTTGCCCAGGCATGCTGAACACTTCAAGTATCACGTGTGAATCCTTTGACAGGCCGTGCCTGATGGTAGGAGACGGGTTGAATGGATTCAGGTAGTTGCCAGGAAACGTGTATGCAAAATGTGGGATTCCCTGACTGTCAAGATCGATAGAAGGCTTTGCACCCCATGCAATCGCGCTGAATGTCCAGTCCTGTGCGACTGTGCTATGAAATGACAGGATTACAGCAATAAGGAAAAGCGAAATTGTTTTCACTCGTTCCCCCGTGAAGATTCGCCTGGTTGGAGTCCTGCCGAAATGTCGTTCTGGGGAGAGGTTCCCGGGCAGGTCTGGGTCTATTGGAAGATAGGTACGGACTGAAGGAAAATCAATGGGGGAAGGGCTTTAGTGGCCTTAAAGTAGACTCGATTTCGAACCGAGCCTGGGTCAGTTCTCCGGCCGATTCCCCTGTCTGAAGGTCCTGAACGCAGCGAAGAATTGCCCGAGGTACTGTTCGGGAAATGGAACCTTGAGCCCGTATTCGGCGGCCTTCTCGGGTTGAGGTAGGAAGGCGGTCCCGAAAATCCAGTCCCAAACTGCCAATTTCGTGGCGAAATTGCGGTTTCGGCCCTTGCCGGTGGTATGATGCCACCGGTGCATCTCAGGTCCGTTGATGAATCTCTGAAGACGGCCCAGAAAATAATCACGTAGCCAGGTCAGAGCTGTTTCCATGTCAGATCAAAGTATAACCGCGAATTGACGCGAATAAACCGCGAATTGGGATGAATTAATGGGAGCTGTGTTCTCCATCCAACAATGCATTCGCGTTCATTCGCGGTTTCACTCAAACTACCAAGCGATCCACAAACGTATTCGCGTTGATTAGCGGTTCCATCATGACCAACCGCGAATTACGCAAATAAGACCGCGAATGGGACGAGTAACGAGAGCTGTATTCTCCATCCAAAAGGATTTCTTCCCCACCTTCACTGATCATGTGTTCTTCCTGCCGGATTTTAGACTGATGATCCAATCGGCAAAATCCCGGAATGCTCCGTTCCCTCCCGGAAATTTGCAAACATAATGCACTTCTTTCCGGATTCCAGGCATCGCATCGGATGGCGCTGCCGTGAGCCCTTTCTTCGATATGACTCTGATGATCTCAAGATCGTTGACGTCATCTCCGATGTACGCGACGTTGTCAATATCCAGTCCGGTTTCGCGCAGTATTGTGTCCAGGTGTTTTTCCTTCTGTTTGACACCGAGATAAAGCCATCGCATCTTCAACTTGGCAGCTCGTGTTTTGACACTGGGAGACATTTCGGAAGTGATGATCGCCGTCTCTACGTTCACCGTGCGGAGAAGCTCTACACCCATTCCATCTCTGATCGAGAATCTCTTGAATGCCTCACCACTCTCGTTGTAGTAGACTCCGGTATCCGTAAGGGTTCCGTCATTGTCAGTCAGTACAAGTTTGATTTTCCTTGCACGACGCGCCGCCTCAGCTGATGTCAATTTCTTTCGTTTCACCATGCAGTCCACCCACCGTCAACCACCAGATTTGCTCCTCTCATGCAGGCCATCCGTCCGAGTGGCGTCCGCCGTGAGTAGTTCTCAACGAAGAACGGATCCTGATCATTCTCGACCCCTCCCGGGGAGAGACTGTTGGCACGGATTCCATCCTTCCCCCAATATGCTGCGAGAAACCTGGTCAGCGAGATAATTGCTCCTTCAATCTGATGCATCTGAGTCGTCTGGTTCATTGACCCGCAGATGTAAAGGATTTTGTGCTTTCCGGTAGCCATTCGAGAATTCGCCGTGAAAAGGTCACTAGCTCAAAAAAGACAACTGAAACTATCAAATTTTCATCACTTGTTCAATTCAGAGTATTGTGAACCGCCAAGGCGCCAAGAACGCCAAGGGCATTGCGGAGATAGCGGAATGAAGTGAATCAGCCCCGAAGGGGCGGCCTGTTTGTAGAAACAAACCAGAAAAGAATTCTCGTAAGCTCCGGAGGAGCACCCTGTGTTCCTTTTCAGTGTTCAGTGCTCTCCGCTCAAGCGATAGCTCTGAGTGAATAGCGATTAGCGAACAGAGATTTGAGAATTTAGAACCTGTTTTGCTATTCCCTGGCACATGGGTTCAAAAAACGGTGTACCATTCCCCCTCCATTTTCAAGGGAGGGGGAGACCCCGAAGGGGAGGGGGAGAGTTCTTCCGCTCTCCCAACTCCGACTCTTCACTCTGTGTTCATTACTCACAAGGTCCTTTGCTCGGTACAAAGCGGCCGTTCTGAGTGAATATTGATTGACGAAGAGGCTGCCCGACTGATACTGTTTAATGAGGTCAGGTGGGAGTTCGGACTCCGGCCGAGAGGAGACGGGCGGTTAAGTAACCCCGGGAGTTTAAACGCAAAGACGCGAAGCCGTTCGCAAAGAACGCGGAGAAAGATTGAATTACCCGCTCTTCTCCGAGGCTTAGAATTCTTTCTTTGCGTCCTTTGCGAACCCCTTTGTGTCTTTGCGGTTAAATACCCCATGAATTGATCGTTACTACCCCCAATTATTCATGATGGATTGTTGTAATTTGCTACCTCACTCCTCTACGAGGTCGTAGACCGGCTCGGTCAATTTTTTTCCCCTTTCCTACCAGGAGAGGGGAGCTGGCACAATCAGAGCTGGGGTGAGGTATGGGCCTCTGCAAATCCATTGGATCACCCAGACACGACCGCGACCTCCTGGGGTTCACAATAGCACCCGACTGAATGACCTGTGTGCAGCCATCTAAAGTGTTTCATCATGTCACCGATGTACATACATAGTAGGAAAGAAAAAACTTATGCCCTCAGGGAACATTTTCTTTGATTTTTCCGTTCGGTATGATTACCTTAGTGTCCACGGGATGGATAGGCCAGATAAATGAAGGATCGCTCCAGGGAAAAAATCGCCGAGCTCATGATGGATGAGCTCCTCTCGCAATTGAGCGAGAGGGGGAACATCCGAAAGCTGCTTGGCGAGATGACGGGGTTACCCATAGGGCCGCTGGTTGAAGACCTTATCCGTGAATTTGAGCAGGTAGTTGAAGAGTACCATGGCCGGAGTCTCTCTGCAACTGTTCCCGTAGAAAAGAAAGTTCAGGTAGTCGAAGCCGAACGCTATACCCCGACCGAGTTGCCCTCAACACCACTTCCTGTCCAGCCGAGTCCCCCGGAAGAAACGCCTTCAAAACCGATTCTTGATCTTCAAGTTCCGGAGATCTTCGCCACCGAACCTCCTGCTCCGGTTCAGGATCCTCCCGTGCAGGAGGAAAAAGCCCCCATAGTGGAAGTATCTC
Source organism: Bacteroidota bacterium (assembly GCA_036769325.1). GTDB lineage: Bacteria > Bacteroidota > Ignavibacteria > UBA10030 > UBA6906 > DAIPLH01. The sequence continues at coordinate 1,309 of DAIPLH010000084.1, read as the reverse complement.
AAAACGGTCATGATGAGCTGAAGGAGGAACCGCAGTTACAGGAAGTGATTGCTCCGCCTCCTGATGTCGCCGTCAAACTGGATGAGAAGGAACCGGGCACCGATGTAACTGATTTTCGTTCGCGGCTTGAGGAGTTGGCGAGGCGGGTTGAGAATGAATACCTGGAAAAACTGGAGAAGAAACCAGCAAAGAAAAAGGTGCCCGCGCAACCTCCACCCGAGGCTGAAGACATGCCGGCGCCCCCTCCCGAACGGTCCAGGAAAAAGGAAACAATTGAGGTGGGCTTTGGAGAGGGCGGACGACCTTCCAGGATCCCTTTCAGAATTGATGATCAGGAATACATGTATGTTCACGGCGTCATGGCCGTCCCGCCCACTGAACGACCTTGTGAGCATCCCTTCATGCTTGAGGAGAAAGGGATAGACGGGAAAGAGTTTGCTTTCGCCGTTGATGTTGAGGATTTGAGATTCTTTCTGAGCAAGGTAAACCAGAAGGATATGAACGTCAGCAGAAAAGGCGTGCTTCTCCTCGGAAAGTCTGAATCGATTCAGCTGAACGGCCTTCACGAGAGCATCCTGAATGAGTTGCGCGCTCATGGCATCGTTCTTCCAATGGAATTCGGAACAGTGGCGAGGGGAAAAGCCGATTTCCTGGCGCTTGCAACACGATTCCACGCGGACATACGGGATG
>DAIPLH010000084.1:0-609 GCA_036769325.1 Bacteroidota bacterium | reverse complement strand
GGATGACATCGCGCGACTGACAAAAACGAGTTGGTGGACATTGAACATGAGTGTTCTGGATGGACGGATTGCACAACTGTTCGCTGACGAATTGGGCGGAAAGCCCGAACGGGATGGAAGACAGCGCGAACGCGTCAGTTATTCTGCCGGGTCCCTGCAGGCGAAGAAATTTGACGTGAAACTTCTCGAGAAAATTCTCCAGAAGGAAAAACGACTTGCTGAGTCGGTGCACCAGGAGCTGGGCTCTCTTGCCGAGCGATCTGAGATACAGAGTATGGTCGGACTTGGTAGCGGATCGTCTGACGATTGGAAACAGATCCTGCGTGCAAGTTATCTGGTGACAGGGAACATCGGCTACCAGCGCTTTACCCGGGCGGTAACCGACCTTCAGTACAGACACATCCTCTTCGAGCCGATGCTCTCCATTACAGGGGATGCTGAGGATTTTTCGTTTCTCAAGAAGTAAGAAGTCCGTCGCAATATTCTATTCCGAAGCGCGCTCCGCGCGGAGCGTTACTGGTATCCGCATTCAGATCTGAGGACTCTCTGAACATGACAACAAAGAAACTTTCCGGCGATGTATATCATCCGACCGATGAGGCCCTGAAA
>DAIPLH010000442.1:0-2704 GCA_036769325.1 Bacteroidota bacterium | reverse complement strand
AACAGGTTGAAGAGACTCGCGTTGAGATGATTGTTGATGAATGGAACGTTGGCGCCACGGTTCGGGCGCTCATCGGTGCCCATCCATACGAGGAACCCTCGTACGAGATTTATCCAACGGAAAACATCAGCAACGATCATGGCCTCGGGTCGATAGGACAGCTCGAGACTGCGCAGCGGCCCACGTCATTCCTGAGGCTTGTGAAAAGGCGGCTGGGCGCCGCGGCGCTGAAGTGCGGAGGCAGGATGACCGGGATGATCAGGCGCGTCGCACTTTGTGGCGGGAGCGGTTCTGAATTGCTCGCCGAAGCAATCAGGCAGAAGGCGGATGCTTTTGTAACAGCAGATGTGAAGTATCACTCGTTTCATGACGCAGGGAAGAAGATTCTCTTTGTGGACGCCGGGCATTACGAAACCGAATTTCCCGTGGTCAGAGTGCTGGCAAGGCGAATCAAGGAGTTTATTCGCGAGCGAGGGTCCACAGTCCCTGTTGTCGTTTCCCGAAGGTCAACAAATCCCATCACGTACGTCTAGCACGGAGAGATAACCGATTGGAAAGCAAGATACGAAACCTGTACTCCCTTCAGATTGTTGACAATGCCCTTGACGAACTCGAGGAACTAAAGGGAGACCTTCCGGCCCAGAAGAGGAAAATCGAAGACAGTATCGCCGCCGTTGAAGCAGACCGGAATGCATTGGATCAGGCAATGCGTGAAGCATTTAAAAAGCGCGAGACGTCGGACGATCAGATTGTTGAGCTCAGAGAAAAACTCGACCGGTACAAGACGCAACAGCATGAAGTTCGCAACAACCGCGAGTACGATGCACTGACACGCGAGATGGATCATGCGGTTGCAACAATAGCCTCCCTCGAAAAGGAAGTGCACGTCCTCGAGGGAAAGGGGGTCAACGCAAAGACCGATATTGCCGTGCTCGATACTCAGCTTGAGGAATTAGGAAAGACTCTGGCAGAGAAAAATGTCGCACTGGAAGAGATTTCAAAGGAGAATGAAAAGGAGGAGCTCAAGTACAGACATGAAAGGGACAAACTCCTTTCAAGGATCGAAAAGAATTCCCTGCAAGCCTATGAACGGATTCGCAAGGCGAAAAAAGGACGGGCAATTGTGCCGTTGAAGCGCGGGTCATGCGGAGGCTGCTTCGCCAAGGTTCCTCCCCAGCGGATTCTTGAGATCCGGCAAAACGATAAGCTTTATCATTGTGAACGTTGTGGGCGGATTATCATCTCGGACGAAATCGTTGAGACCGCTTCGACCGAAGCATGACCCTTCATGCCTATACAGACGGCGCCTCGCGGGGCAACCCGGGCGAGAGCGGAATCGGTGTCATCGTCAAGGATGAAGAAGGAAAACCACTCCTGAAGTTGGCCGCCTATATCGGCCTGGCAACAAATAATCTCGCGGAATATACAGCACTCCTGACCCTCCTGAAGAGGGTGAAGGAATTTGATTGCCAGCGGCTTATTGTCCACAGTGACAGCGAGTTGATGGTCCGCCAGATGAACGGAGAATACCGGATCAAGAACCCCGAAATCAGCAAGTACTACAAGGAAATTCAAGGAATTCTTCGGGCAAGTCCGTTTAAATTCGAGATTAAACATGTCCCCCGTGAGACGAACCACGAGGCGGACCAGCTGGCAAACGAAGGAATCGAATCAGGAAAAAGATTACAGGGATAGTTTTCCTGAGTCCGGTAACATTTTCAACACAATGCGGGTCGGGCAGTCGCGTTTCGGGAAACCGGAATGAGGAAAGTCCGAACTCCACAGAGCAAGGCGCCCTGTTAAGAGCAGGGGACGCCGGGTCGTAAGACCCGGTGGACGGACAGTATCACAGAGAACATACCGCCGATGCTGCACACGCAGCAGGTAAGGGTGAAAAGGCGAGGTAAGAGCTCACCGTCCCATCCGTAAGGCTGGGTGCAAGAGAAACCCCACCTGGAGCAAGACCAAGCATGGAAGGAGAGGCTGCTCGCCTCGTTTTCTCCGCAAGGAGGATACACTTTCGGGTAGGTCGCTTGAGTTCTCCGGCGACGGCGAACCTAGAGAAATGATTGCCTCTTGCGGGTGCCATGCATTGCATGGTCACTGCAACAGACAGAATTCGGCTTACAGACCCGCATTGTTTAATTTTATCCTCCCGCGGAAAGGCTTCCACTGCAATGACAGTTCAGACAAAGACAGAATCACCCCTCTCCCGCGAGAAACGATGGGTCCTCACCGAGCCCCCATCTCCGGAAAGAGTTTCTCAGCTATGCGCGGAAACCCGGGTCCCTGAACCGATCGGGCGAATCCTGGTCCAGCGCGGAATTGATACGTTCGAGAAGGCGCGCCTTTTTTTCCGGCCTGCCCTTGACCAGCTTCATGATCCGTTCCTGATGGATGGTATGGAAACGGCAACCGAACGGGTGCTCGCCGCAGTCTCGTCCCATGAGCGGGTCCGCGTGTATGGCGACTACGATGTCGATGGAACGAACGGGGCCGCAATGCTGTACCTCTTCCTGACGGAAGCTGGCGCCAATGTTGACCCGTATGTCCCAGACCGCCTCAAGGAGGGATATGGAATCTCGCGGATCGGCCTTGAAAAGGCACACGCAGAAGGTGTGACGCTTCTGGTTTCCGTTGACTGCGGAATTACTGCCGTGAGTCAGGTCGCTTATGCCAAAGAGCTTGGCATCGATGTCGTCAT
>DAIPLH010000441.1:840-2713 GCA_036769325.1 Bacteroidota bacterium | reverse complement strand
GCAGGCTTGATACTGGTTATGGTATATGGGTAGGAGCTAGTCACAGTTACAACTGAGTTACAAACTTCATCTGCTTAACAAAACCACCTATTCAAAACAAGTCAGTTTTGAACCTTTCTACCTTCTACAATTCACGACTGGAACTACCTGATTGGCGGGAACACTGAGACGGCAGCATTTCTCGGTTGGGCGATGTTCGGACTGGGGATGCTTGTCGTCGTCGGATCGATCACGCATGGCATATATTCAACCGTAAGGAGCTATGGTGAGTCTGCGAACGGCATTGGTGATTTTGACTGAGTTGAGATTCTGAAACAGGACTCGAGGTACAATTTATCATTAGATGTTCTCCATTAGCCATTTTTTTTGCTGTTAGGATCTTCCCTCTCCTTTCCGTAAATTTGCATCGTTCAGGCGGCTCCGCACGGGGTCGCTTTCATTGTTTTCAACCCGAAAACCCCAAATGGGCCTTTATCCACAACCGAACAACTGGCAGTGCGGTCCCTTCGCCCTCAAGCATGCGTTGATCATGCTCGGCATCGTTTCGGATGAGAACCGGGTTTCGCGCATTTCGGGAGCGAACTGGTGGGAAGGCGCAGATGAGATCCAGCTGGGGCGGGCTGCACGTGCCTACAACTGCCGGCTCAAGCTCATCCGGCAGGAGAATCCCCTGCGTGCCAGACGGGAACTACTGCTCGCACTGAAGCGCGGCTATCCCTGCCTCCTTTGTATCGAACAATGGAATCACTGGATCACTGTCATCGGGGCCGAAAAGGGGAAGCTAATCTACATTGACAGTCGAAAACACCCTGTGGTATGTGTAGCTACCTGGGCCCAGCTCAAGCGGCGATGGCGCTATGTTGAACGCGTTGGGAAGAGCAAGAAGATAAAGGAAACGCTGTACGATCTTCATCCGGTCATCCCGAAATTCCGCGTCCGGTCGAAAGCCCGGTTCTCGCTAAAGCGCGCCCGGTATCTGCGGCGCCCTGAGAATCGGTTGCTTGCTTCGCGATGGACTGAATACTTCGATGACCTCTCTGTTATCTGCAAACCGCGCCACCCGCGCAGCTATCAGGTGTTTCCTGTTGGCGAGCTGTTGCGGCGCCATGGCTCGATGATCAAGTCCGAGATCGACTTCTGGCATGGCTCCGTTCAGAAACGAAAGCTTGAGCGCGTTATCAAAAACATTCTGTTTGTTGCGGATACCTACGACTTCGTCATTAACAAGGCTCACGAGAAGCGGGCGATTGCGGCAATAACAGCAAGTCTCTCCCTCTGGGCAGCATCGACATTCGGCGTCGAGAAACGTCTCTCATGAAGAGCAACTGTCTGACATCACCCTCGCTGTGGCCGGTATGGCTCTTCCTTTGCGTGGCGGTATTGCTCTCTGGTTGCAGACAGGAACCAGGGCTTGACCGGCTTTCTGCGGCGGACAGCACCGCCATTGTTCTTGAAAATGAAGAGTACAGGGCTGCCCGGGCTGAGTTCTTCAGGCTGGACCCTCAATCACCCTTCAATCTGGACTCTGCCGCATCTCTCGGGGAATTCAGCTGGTTTCCCATAGACCCGGGGTTCCGGGGAACATCGAAGCTCCATCGGTACGACAACCCGGCAGAAGTGACGATCGCCGGAACAGGCGGAGAGATGCGAAGGCATATCCGCTATGGGTATTTTGATTTCGCTGTTCCTGACAGCACAGGGAAGGCCGTCTCCATCCGTCTGAATGTATACAAGAACCCTCCCAATAAAACGACCAGGGATGTTCATTCTCCAACAGCACTAACCGTCTGGTTCACCGACCTCACAACGGGAACCGAAACGTACGGCGTTGGGCGATATGTGGACGTTGAGAACGAGCAGTCTGACCCTGACC
>DAIPLH010000441.1:0-802 GCA_036769325.1 Bacteroidota bacterium | reverse complement strand
TTGTATGCCATTGACCTCAACATGGCTTACAATCCGTTTTGTGCGTACAGCGCGGTCTACTCCTGTGCGATCCCTTCGAAAGAAGACCATGTTCCTGTTTCCATTCGTGCCGGAGAGCGGACATACCACGAGTGATACCGGCCCGATATTTTGATTCGTCGTCGCGCCTCCTTACCTTGCGCTGAATCTAACACTTCACCTTTGTACAAACGGATATATGGACCAGCATAAGCTCTATAACACTATAAAACTAATGATTGAGGAGACCTCGGGATCTGAGGAAGATCTCCTGTGCCACGTCCTCGAAAGCATCATCCGCCATGAAGCGATCCCCATCAAAGGCGGAAGGGTCTGGAAGCTCGATCTTTCTTCTGACTCCTACCGTCTCGCAACGCAGATGGGGGAAATGGATCCGATCAAGAAGAATTTCAGACTGAAGATTGCCGACTATCCCCTGTTCCTGCAACTCCCCAAAAAAGGTACGATCGTCCAGACGGAGACCAACAAGTACCTCCGTGAGCATGGTATCAAGCTGTACTCAGCCACGGGCGTGGGAGAAAAACTCAAACTCAAGGGGCAGGACCTCTATCCGTATGTCATTGCGATCAATGCAGACTACATGCGTCAGGATATGACGTATGCCCTGAACATCATCGCGAGTGTGTTGACATCCGCACTTCAAAACCGGCGTATCGCGACGAAGGCACTTCAACTTGAAGCCGATCTCGACAAGGCGCGGGAGATTCAGAAGAGCATTCTGCCGCAGCATGAATTCCGTTTCAATGGCTATGATATCTACGGC
>DAIPLH010000440.1:0-2718 GCA_036769325.1 Bacteroidota bacterium | reverse complement strand
TTCGATTGAGTGGGGTGCGTTGTTGAACGGCGCGCTTGTGGGAGAAATAGAGTTTGAAGAGCCAAAGCTCAACTTCGTTCATGGGCCGACTGCTGAGGAATCGCAGAGCGGTGACAACGCAGACTTCATAGAGCCTGCGAAGGAATTGTTTCCGGTAAGGATCAATCGTTTTGACATCGTCAATGGTGAGGTTCATTTCAGGAATTTTCAGTCCGACCCGAAAGTGGATATCTACATCGATAGCCTGTTTCTCCATGCCACGAACCTCTCCAACAGCAAGGACCTTTCGGAGAACCTTGTTGCATCCATTGATGGGAAAGGAAGAATCATGGGGACCGGGCGATTGACAGGACACCTCGACCTTGACCCATATGCGACATTACCAACATTCAATCTGGATTTTCAATTGGAGAACGTTCCGCTTCCAAAGCTCAACGACTTCTTCAAGGCATATGCATCAGTGGATGTTGAATCGGGAACATTCAATGTCTCCGGAGAGATGGCGGCCGTCGACGGAGAATTTACAGGCTACGTGAAGCCGCTTTTTCACAATATGCAGGTTCTTGACGTCGAAGACGACATCAAGACCCCTCTTCGATTTGTCTGGGAAGCAGTTGTTGAGGGAGTGACCTCTCTTTTCAGTAATACGTCAACAGACAACCTTGGAACAAAAGTTCCTCTCAGTGGAAAACTCAGCGACCCAAGGGCCGACATCCTGTCCACCATCGGTGGATTATTGAAAAACGCGTTCATTAAAGCTTTACAACCGGGGATCGAGGGCACGATTACACTGGAGGGAGTAGAGCAAGGGGCCACGGGATAGAAACATGAAAAAGACATTTCGAGCAAGAGACATCTGGCCGCTCCTCAGAGATAGCGGGCTCGCCTGGGACAACGACAACGCGTGGCGCCTGGGTGCCGCGCTTTCATACTTCACCATCTTCTCTCTTGCGCCACTGTTGGTGATTGTCACGGTGATTTCAAGCTTCGGTTATGGTGAGGAGGCCGCTCGGGGGAACCTGGTCTCCCAAATCAGGGGTTTGGTCGGCACTGATGGTGCCAGGTTCGTAGAGGACATGATCAGCAACGCATACAAATCTGATGCGGGCTGGATTGCTACTGTTTTTGGCATTGTCACCCTTGTCCTCGGCGCCTCCGGCGTTATCGTCGAGCTTCGCTCTGCTCTCGGCACCATCTGGAGGATTCAGGAAAAGCCGATCGGCACAATACCGGGCTTTCTGCGGGCGCGCTTGTTTTCACTGGCAATGATCATGAGCCTCGGATTTCTGTTCCTCGTTTCGTTGGTCTTGAGTGCTGTTCTGGCAGCCTTCAGCACATATCTCACCGATTCACTGGCCTTTCTGGGAGGATTCGTCGACTTTCTTGTTTCATTTACGGGCATCGGGCTGGTTTTTGCATTTATGTTCAAATTCCTCTGTGATGTTGTTGTGTCGTGGAAAGATGTCCTGGTTGGAGGAGCGGTCACATCGCTCCTCTTCTTTCTGGGTAAATTTGCTATTGGTTTCTATCTGGGGACGACAGCAATCGGGTCAACCTTCGGTGCTGCGAGCTCACTTGTGATCATTATTCTCTGGACCTTCTATTCTGTCCAGATTGTCCTCTATGGCGCAGAGTTTACACTCCTGTATTCCGAACGTTTCGGGTTGGGTATTCATCCCGGAAGTAATGCTGTGAAGGTGGATCCGCCACCAGCAGGGGTACGTCACGCCCGAAGGCGCAATCGTTCCCGGGAAAATTCATCCGCGGGAGGTGTGCGTTCAGGAGCAGTCTCACCCATGAAAGAGCGCGAAGCGTGAACCACACGCGCTGGTTCGGACTGACGATCGGGTTACCATAGTTTCGATGACCGGTATCGACTGGACATCATTGTTTGTTCCATCAGTGAAGATCTCCGAGATCGTCGTGCGGGGGACTGATGTATCTTCTGATCTTCGCGTTCCTCCGGTTTCTGAGGCGGGAGGCGGGCAGCCTGAGCATTCCGGATGTGCTTTTCGTGGTCCTTGTGGCAGATGCTTCACAGAATGCTCTCTCAGGCGGCTACACATCAATTACTGAAGGGGCGTTGCTCGTTGCAACGATTGGCTTTTGGGACTTTGTACTCGATTGGGTGGGTTATCACGTTCCCTGGATGCGAAGATTTGTATTGCCTGCACCGCTGCCCCTCATCAATAACGGGCGCCTCCTGCGGCGGAACATGCGCCATGAAATGATTACCGAGGATGAACTGAAAGGATTCCTGCGCGAGCAGGGAGTTGAGGATATCAACGAGGTGAAAAAGTGTTTTCTGGAGGGGGATGGTCGCATCAGCGTGATTAAGAAGAAAAATTGAACCGCCAAGGCGCCATGGCGCCAAGGAAGAGGAAAATTAAGAGAAGATGGATCATCATGAGAGTCGTTGACCTTAAAAAGAGATTGAAACCGCACGGGCGGCCGGCAGGAAATGAAGTCGGTCATTTCAAATCATTCTCAACAGCCTTCTGGCGTCATGGCGGTTCAACCTACCTGAGAGGGCGGTTTGTTTCTCTCTCAGCACCCTGCCCTCAGGCTGAGAAGCCAATGACATCCCCCAAACCATTTCTCAATGCAAACCAGACGATCTGAAAGAACGCCAGATCATTCCTTACGGGGTACCTGATTATCCCAATCTTCATCGACCCTGACTCATCCGGCAGGTTAGTGCCGCGTATTTCCACTATG
>DAIPLH010000439.1:0-2729 GCA_036769325.1 Bacteroidota bacterium | reverse complement strand
TGCCTCTGAGCGCGAACTCAGGGGTCTCGACAATTGCATGAGCTTCATAGATCCCCACATGAGCATCCACGTCAAGGTCCGGTTTTGGGCGGTTGTTTGCCGAATTGCCGTAATACGCTGACCCTCCGAGCGCGAAGTGGGGTGTGAACGAATACTGCAGGCCGGCGACAGCGGCAAAGTCCTCTGCATTGACAAACTCAAACCTTTTCTGAGTTCCCCGCCTCACCCATGTTGCCGAGCTGAATCCGGTAGCATCCAGACCATTGACCAGAAGCAGGTGGTATTCAAGTGCCTCGCCCTTCAGGACCTTCCCGTACATTTCGATCCCGTTCTCGTACCAGATCGCCGGTGTCAACGACGTCTCCATCTCCGGCCTTGTCGTTGTGAAATACTCCGTCGGCTCATGCTCGTACGCAAGAACCCCCATGGGGAGCCGGATTCTTCCAACTCTGAAATTGATTTCTTGTTCAAGTTCAATCTGTACGTGAAGTTGGTCAAGGATCACCTCTCCTCCTTTCTCAACTTCCTGTTCAAATTCCCCGAACTCCTCGAACCGGTCGAATTCCATGGTCACGCCTGTTCCGCCATGCTCGAATTCGATTTCTGCGCGCACAAGGATTGATGGCGTCAGGTAGGCAACCGGGTAGAGGACCAGCCGTTCAAGATCGATGGCATTTCTTCTCGATGGGTCGGTGTCCCAATCGAACATGAAATAGTTGATTGCCCCGTAACCGTGAATGTCAAACCGCTTCACAAATTCTTCCTCGGTCTCCTGCGCGTGAAGAGCTGATGCTGATGCGAGGATTACTGAGGTGCTGAACAGAAGGTTCTTGAATGAGGGGAAGGAGTTGGTCATCGAGTCAATTCCTCGCCGCATTCGGGAAAGTCCCTGAGGCCTGTATCCTTGTCGAGGCCTCAAGGATCAGAGCTGTCAACTCACTGAAATCTTCCTTCGACAGAGTGAGGATCACATTCCCAAATTGAACATGAAACTGGTGTTCGGGGCATCTACATCCAACAACCGATCCGGCACGGGACGATGCATACACTACAGAATGGTTCTTCAAACGAATTTCTCCTCGATGTGGATTGTTGATGGCGCGGATCGTCAGGGGTTGAAGTTCGTTCCCTTGAAGAGAATTGACAATGCAGAGGTCGAAGTGTACATTGACAAAAGCAATCGGGAAGGCCCTGCCTTCTTGTTGCGCCGGGTATGTCACGCCTCGCCAAAGGTTTTAGTGACATACCCTTTTTTTGACCAGCCCGGATCCAGGGAGGGGGAGCCGACTTCCTTAATTTAGAATTAGTCTAAATAAAAATAAGGAATTGGTCAAGTCGTGTCAAGAGAAAAATGACGGGCCACCGGATTTTCCCGAAATGATGCCGCCATCCTCGGTTACCCTTCGATGTCAGATTCAGCCCGATCCTCCGAGCCAGAACGGGTCCTGACATCTTTGTGTTGACGATCTGTCCGGGCTGTTTCATTTGCTATTCCTCGCCATTCTGGGTATTATCGCTTTATCACGCCATCGTTACTCGAATCCCGCGGGATTAGTGAAGACGGATCTGCGATGAAACGCATTCTTCTCCTCCTTGTTGTTGTGGCCTGGCTTCTTCCGACGTTCAGTCATGCCCAATTCTTCTATTTCGGCCGCAATAAGGTGAAGTACACCAACTTTGAATGGCATGTTCTCCGGACGGAGCATTTCGACATCTACTACTATCCTGAGATGGAGGAGCTCGCCAAGCGAGGAGCTTTCTTCGCCGAAGAGGCATATGGTGAACTGACTGTCCGGTTCAATCATACCCTCACCCAGCGCGTTCCTCTCATCTTTTATAGCTCCCATCTTCATTTCCAGCAGACGAACACCACAGGCGGGTTCATTCCTGAAGGGGTTGGAGGATTCTTCGAGTTTCTCAAAGGGCGTGTAGTCATTCCTTCAGATGGATCCACGGGTGATTTCCGTCATGTTATCCGCCACGAACTCGTTCACGTCATCATGCATAGCAAGATCGGCCGTGTGCTCGTGGACCATCGAAAGCCGTTGGACAGATTCCCACCTCTCTGGTTCACCGAGGGGCTGGCAGAATTCTGGTCTACCGATTGGGATGCCCAGGCGGAGATGGTGTTGCGGGATGCTGTTCTGAGTGATATTGTTGTGGGGCTGAACGACATGGACAGGATCTATGGAACCTACCTGATGTACAAAGAAGGTCAGGCCGCCCTGCAGTACGTTGCGGATACCTATGGTGACGAGAAAATCCTTCTGCTCATGGAAAATTTTTGGAAAGAAAGTTCGTTCAGCGACGTCTTCAAGGTGACGATCGGGAAGGATTTTGACGAGTTTGATGAGGAGTGGCTTTATGCACTTAAGAAGAAGTACTATCCGCTCCTGGCGGATCATGACGCACCCAGTGTCGTGACATGGAAAATTACCTCGGAGGGCTTTAACTCAAAGCCTGTGGTCTTCGAACCTGATTCAACACGGAGTGATGTGTTTTTTATTGGAAACCGAACAGGGTATACCGGGATCTACAGGAAGAGTCTCAAGGACCTCGAGACGGACCAGGAAGAGGTCCAGGTGATCGAAGGCGAACAGACCGACGAATTCGAAGCTTTCCATCCCTTCCGGAGCAGGATCGATGTATCACGGGACGGCCTCCTTGCGTTTGTAACGAAAAGCGGAGAGAACGATGTTCTTCACATCTACGACGTGGTCGAGGAGCAG
>DAIPLH010000438.1:1661-2734 GCA_036769325.1 Bacteroidota bacterium | reverse complement strand
GTTCCGCTGATCGACACTTAATCGTACAGTCGCGGAATCGATGAGGTACGCCTCGTAGCGTGAATCGACGAGGTCAAGCCGGAATTCGCCGCTGACATCACTCGGGGTGAGCCCCTCGCCTCTTGCATCAAGAGTCATGCTCAGGTCTGTGCGATGAATGTCCTCATGATAGAGTTCGGCAATATTCAGGGCAGAAACAGACCCCAACAGATCGAAGGACGGATGGCTCTCCAGCAGTCCATCAAACTTCGTGACGAGCTCCGCCTGGAAGGAACCCATCGCAAGATTGACCGTTCCCTCCATGTGGTCACTTGTGACGTCCATGTTGAATCGTGAGGGATGAACAACGTTTCCGAAGAACCGTGAGGAATCCAGTGAGAGGTCGACAGAGGCTTTCAGGTGTTCGAGGTCAACCCCGGATCCGGCAATCACCACCTTCCCATTGAGGCTTGTCGTGCTGTCACTTCCCGGAATAAGAGGAGCCAGATTCATTCGCCGAAAATCCGAAGAACCATTATAGCTCAGCGTACCTGGCCCTCCGATCGCAAGATGAGCATCGACATCCACAAGGCCTGCTTTGTTGGCAAGGTCTATCTTTGCGTTAAAATCCAGGGGCGTTCCTGAAAACTTCAGATCGAACTGGGAAAGGCCCAGACTCGCGAGATCGGGCAGATCGAAACGGGGAAGGATCCAGCGCGCATCGTCGCTATGAAGGGTGGACTTTGAAAATGCCACATCGAGGTACAGGTTGCCCGGATCATGAAGGTTGAAGACACCACCGGTCACATGGAATTCGGTCTGGCGGGCATCGAGGTGAAGCGCCCTGATATTCAGGTCACCGAACGTACCGCCCGCTTCAAGGTGGGTTGATACTGTACCGTTCAGAAAATCGATATCACGGATGAACATCGCGAGCTCGTTGAGACTGATATCGCTGTTTTCCAGTGTAAGCTCAACCGGCTTGGATTCAAGTGAGAAGAGGTCAATCCCTCCCAGAAGGTCGAATTCCTTCATTGATGCGTCGAGGTTGATTGTCGATTGGCCGGTGAGAATCGTCAGGTTGCGAACGGATG
>DAIPLH010000438.1:0-1651 GCA_036769325.1 Bacteroidota bacterium | reverse complement strand
CGGATGCTTCGTCCCCACTAACAGTAATTTCGCCAAGCAACTGACGCAGCTCAAATGAAGGCGACGCCGCACGTCCGGAAAATTTCTTGAAGATGACCTTTTTCTCCCATGGAGAGACTTCCGCCGCGAGCTCCAGTTGAATCGACCCGACATGGAGGTCATGATATTCAATGAAATTGGAATCGGGCGGTGTATGATGCGGATCAAGCAGCGTGGCCGAATCAATAAGGGCGAACCGGCCATCGATCAGTTCCAGTCGATCAAGGATGATCGTCCACCCAAACGGGCCGCTTTCGGTAGTGTCCTCTGGTGTCGGACGGATCATCCGGAGAAAATTCCATTGGCCATCCCTTCCCGTCTCCATGTGAATCTCCGGCTGGACCAGACGAATGTGATGAATCCTGATAAGTTGTCGCGTGGCTGAGAACAAATCGTACTCCGTCTCAATATGCCGAACGGTCAGCAGTGAAACGGAGTCAACCCGAACAGAGAGAGAATCAACGGAGATTCCGGTGACGAGATTGCCCCCGATCCTTCCTACGTACACATCGGCGTCAAGCACTGAGTCCAGATAGGACTGGACATACGAGCGGATCTGATCACGGAAGAACTGGGTCTGGGTGTAGACGGTGGCGAGGACAAGGAGGACGACAACTCCTCCAAGCAGAATCAACAACCTCTTTGCAGCTCGTTTCACCATGGAGAACTCAGCCTTGACGGCGTGTATGGCCTGAGCGGGTCCCCTTGATTCGCTCAATCAGCGATGAGGTCGACCTTCCCGGAGTAAGCCGGATTCTTTTCACGGTCCCTCCGCGTCTCAAGACAATATCGGAGCCGACGATAGCATCCCGTTTCCAATCAGCGCCTTTAACAAGCACGTCGGGTTGGAGAAGCCCGATCAGTCGGCGAGGGGTGTCCTCCCCGAAGAGGCACACGTAGTCTACTGAAGCCAGGGCGGAAAGAACAATAGCCCGGTCGGCTTCCTTGTTGATCGGTCTTCCCTTCCCTTTGATCCGGCGGATGGAGGCGTCCGTGTTCAGGCCCACAATCAGGACGTCGCCGCATTTGCGCGCCCTGGTGAGATACTCCACGTGTCCGCGGTGAAGGATATCAAATGTCCCGTTCGTAAAAACCACCTTCTTCCTCTTCCTTCCCATCTTCCGTCGTGCGGCAATGAGCGTTCTGACACCAACCACCTTGCCCATCACAATACCCGAGTGCCGTCATGCACCAACCGCCCTGCGGCCTCGGTCAGCTGATCGACCGTAATCGGGACGATGCCGACGAAGCCAACGACCACTCCTCCCGCCTCATTTGCAAGAACCGCGGCCTCGCGCATAACAGCGCCTGCTGCGAGGGCCATGGTCAAAGTGGCAATCACGGTATCCCCGGCGCCTGAGACATCCTTCACGTGCTTCGCTGTCGTCTTCAGATGTGTCACAGACCCATCCGCCTCAAAGAGGGACATTCCTTCTTCGCCTCTCGTCAGCAGGACGTTCTCTGCACGAAGGTCTTCCAGCATCTTCTTCCCCGCTGCAGCAACATCGCTGGCAGTCCTTATACGTCCGCCAATGACCTCTTCCGTCTCGCGACGGTTCGGTTTGAAGAGGGTAACATTCTTGTACTCGAAAAAATTCTCAAACTTTGGGTC
>DAIPLH010000437.1:0-2746 GCA_036769325.1 Bacteroidota bacterium | reverse complement strand
CAACCACGGGATCGCTTTTGCGGATTCTCTCATTGGGTACGTTACTGATATCGCATATGGACAATTCAGGACCAACGACGGAGGCAGGACCTGGACCGGAGCTGGGAGCGCCTATTCCGGTTTCGAAATGGTAGACTTCGGTTCAAGTTCAGTAGGTTGGAAGGTCGGTGAGGGCGGAACCCATCGGACTTCGAACGGTGGTGTCTCATGGGTCCCCGTCCAAGAGCTTTATTCCACGGGAGGAATCTTTTCCAGCATATATTCTTTGGACGAGAACAGGGTTTGGGTAATGAAGAGCTTCTACAACGGAAGACCGACAGAGGGATCAATCTGGTATAGTGATGACAGTGGATCATCCTGGACGACTGTTAACACGGGGATCATCTCTGATGAGGAGAATCAAATCACGTACTACACCATGAGGATCAATCCATCCGGAATTGGGTTCGCGGCAGGTAGCATTTACCGACCTGCACCAGGGACGAGGGAGAGCTTTGTCCTCAAAACAAATGACTCTGGGACGAGTTGGTCATATACTTCTTTGCCGGATGAACAATGGGAGGAGATCATTTCCATTAGCGACAGTATCTGGCTCCTTGCTGGAAATTCCGGTTCCTATCCAGATGCCGAACCGATACTCCGAAGAACCACCGATATGGGTGGAACCTGGGTATTGTCCACTCCATTTACTTCGCTGAATTACAATAGACTGTATTCTGCAGCCTATCTCCAAAGCTCTAACAAGGCCATCGTTATAACGTCGCAAGGAATCTACGAGAGTTCCGATATGGGCGGAACGTTCTCCCGAATCACGTCTGACAGAGATCTCGTTGTCACTGATGTGAGTCTTGACAAGCGTCCGCCATCAACCTCTGAACAGGTTGTGATAGCAAAAACGACATACAGCCGCGTGTATCTGCTGAGTACTGATGGTGGATCTGTTTGGCGACGCATGGAGATTCCGGCATCCATCGGAAGTGAGATTTGGGGGACCCGGATCGTTCAGGGGCAGATTTTCATGATCACAAATCAGACCTCGCTTCACAGGTCAACCGACCTCGGAGTGAGTTGGGATCGCCTGGATGTCCCTGGGTATGCGTTGCGTGCCCTGGATGTCTACGACTCTACCACCATTGCTGTTCAGTCGTATCAGAATCTTTTCACGTCTTCAGACGCAGGCACAACGTGGATGAGCGCTCCTTTCCCTGGCACGATGTGGCTCAACGAATCTTCAATCATTACACCCGGCGAGGTTGTTGCGGTTGGTGGTTTTTATGGACCGACATCGACAAAGGGGATTATCTATCGTACGACTGACAACGGGTTGAGCTGGCGAATTGAGGATACTCAGACCCAAATGCATCAAGTGTCGATGATCGATGAGTCAATCGGATTTGCGATGGCGGAGGATCAGCTGTTTAAGACAACCAACTCCGGATCAACATGGTTCCCAAGCTATTCAGCAACAGACTATTACAACTTGGAAACGTTTTGCTTTGAGAGTGTCACTCACGGGATTCTTCGCCGCGCTTACTCCACACTTGAAACATTTGACGGAGGAATCAGTTGGCAACCTGCTTCCTTCGGTCTACCAATCGAATACCCCACATATAAAATGGGATACAACATTCGTGGTGACTTTCTGGTAGCGACCAACGGGCGGCTGGTTGTACTGATTGCCGGGGGAGATAAACCCATTGAGAATTCGTTTACAAAACCTTCCACTCCGGTTCTGTATCAAAACCATCCAAATCCCTTCAACCCCTTGACGACCATTTCCTTTTTCTTACCAGTCGGTGGCCTGGTTGAGATCACGGTTTATGATGTCCTGGGCCAGCGCGTCAAGATGATCCTTAATGAAATGTTGGAAGGAGGAGACCACTCGGTCCCGTTTGATGGGAGCGATCTTGCGAGCGGTATCTACTTTTTCCAGCTCAGAACACAGTCAACTGTGAAGATTGGAAAGATGGTTCTTGTCCGGTGATAGACCCTTGGTAAGAACAAGATTGGTTCTCGAGAACCTGTGATGCCCCAATCCATCAGGTTTGTGTTCATCCTCTCTCTCGCTTCTCTCCTCCTAATCGGCCAGTCGTGCTACACTGTTGTTCCGAGCTCTCAACCTGAGACCCGGGAATTGACATTGGTTGAACTGGAGGTCAGAAACTTTGATCTCCTGAGATTTGACATCGATCAGGACTTACTGGGAATGTGGTTTCAGTCGTATGTTGCTTATGACTATGGTACGGTAGTAGACAGGATTCAGTTTGAACCCGATGGGTCGATGACATACACTCCGCATTCTGAGCTTCAACTCGCTAAATCCGCTCTTGCAGAATTCAGGACCTTGTCGGATACATTGATTATTCGCTTTCAGGATGGGCAATACCTGGAGAAATATTTCTTCAAGGTAAAGAACGATGTTCTTGAGCTCGTAAACACCCGGGAGCCAAGGAATGATCCGATTCCGCGAATTGAGGAGATCCGGGGAAAATGGGTAAGAGAAATACACTAGGATATGGATAACGTCGCAACCGGTCTACTCTGGTACATTGCCTTCTTGTTTTCGACCACTCTTCATGAAGCATCGCATGCGTTTGCAGCGATGAAGCTGGGTGACAGGACGGCGTACGAAGGCGGGCAGGTTACTCTTAACCCTTTTCCGCATATGAGGCGGGAACCAATCGGGACAGTCGTGGTCCCGTTGGTTTCATACTTCGTGGGCGGATGGATGATCGGATGGGCGAGC
>DAIPLH010000083.1:5091-9817 GCA_036769325.1 Bacteroidota bacterium | reverse complement strand
GCCGCGGGTTTGTTGGCAACACGGTTCACCGACTTCGAATAAATTGGGCTATTGCCTGAATCGAATCAAAATTCTCGGGGACCATATCCGTTCTTGCAACCTTGACACTGAACTCCCTTTCGAGGAATGCAATCAGTTCCACCATGGCCATGGAGTCCAACACTCCCCGCTCAAGAAGCGATTCCTCAAATCCCAGAACTGATTCATCCTTCTTGAACATGATTTCGTTGACAATGTATTTCCTGATAGCTGTTTCGGCTGTTTGTTCGTTCATCGGATTCCTTCGGCAATGTCCCTTGGATGTTTTCTGTTTGTTGGATCTCCAGGACCTATCACAGATGCAAATGTCGCGCGATAAGATTTCGTTGCATCTCTGAGGTTCCGGAGTAGAGGGTGCTCCCCACTGAGTCCCTGAGGTCCCGTTCAACCTCATATTCTGTTGTATAGCCATATCCGCCATGAATCTGGGTGGCATCAAGGCATGATTTGACCCAGCTCTCACTGAGGTAGAGTTTCAGGATGGCAGCATCAAGTGTGGATGGTGTCTGACGGTCCATCATCCAGGCCACCTTGTAGAGGAGATATCGCGACGTTTCCAGTCGGACTTTCATATCCACAATGCGGTTCGCTACCGATTGAAACTTACTGATTGGCTTTCCAAATTGTTTCCGGCCTTTGGTGTAGTTGATACAGGTCTCAAGTTGACGCTCCATTCCGCCGACATAGTTCGCAAGAATAAAGCTCCGCTCCCATGCCATCGAATCCTCAAAGATCGCAGCCCCGTTTCCTTCTTTTCCAAGACGTTGTGTTTCCGGGATGCGACAATCATCCATGACGACTTCGGACCACGGTGAGGTTCTGAGACCCAGCTTGCCGATGTTTTTCCCGACCTGAAGGCCCGGGGTGTTTTTGTCAAGGATAAAGGCGCTGATCCCCATGAACCCCTTCGACCGGTCAGTATTCGCGAAAATGATAAACACATCGGCAACAGGGGCATTGGAGACGAACGTCTTTGCTCCGTTCAGGACATACGAAGAGCCATCCCGTTTCGCCGTTGTGGAGAGACTGAATGCATCGGAACCGGATCCCGGTTCACTCATTCCATGAGCCCCGATCAGTTGGCCCGAGCAGAGGGGGGGAAGATATTTCTTCTTCTGCTCCTCATTGCCAAAGAGGTTGATGGGCATCTGAACGCTCCACATCTGGGCACCCAGCGCGAACAAGAGCCCGTTGTCCTTACATCCGCAGCCGAGTGCTTCCATGACGAGGACAGTGGTGAGGACGTCGGATCCCTGTCCGCCGTAAGCGGCGGGAAAAGGAAGTCCCTGAACCCCAAATCCGGCACAACGTTTCCAGAGATCGCGCGGAAACACTCCATCACGATCGCGTGCAATGAGGTCGTCGGCAAGTTCCTTCCTGGCGAAGGCGAGGGCGCCCTCCCGTAGTGACAGTTGCTCATCGGAAAGTGAAAAATCCATCCAACCTCCAGTGTGCTAAATGCTCAACATATACCCGTCGGATTCTCCGCGCGTGAGATTCCAGAGTTCCGTGTTCGTCAGGATATCGGCTGGTAAAGGCGACCGATCGATGTTCCCAAACATGACGACACGGCGGGCATTTTTAGTACTCAGAAAAAGCTGACGGCGAAACGCTGCAGCGAACCGCGGGTCGCTCATGACTGCACGCGCAGATCCCAGTCCCAACGAATGGAAATGTCTTACGGCTGACTGACAGAGCGACGCAAGCGTTCCACGATCCTCAGGGTCTGCAAGCAGATCAACAACAATGCCGACCTTATCCCCCCGCTTTTCGGGTGATGTGGTCAGAACAACGAACCCTGTGAACTGACCATTTCGACTGGCTGCGATGATGGTCTCCCTAGCATACGGCCGGTCGACGTATTTCCAGTTCAACACTGCTGCCGATTTTGAGGAGCAAATATTGACTCGTGCTTTGAGGGATTGCCAGAGCGTGTCGAAGCGCTTGTCGCACCGCTTTACCATTTCGGTTTGTACGCCTGAGGATCTAATCGACCCGACGATTCCGGCGGTTGACCGGGAGAGGAGGCGGGCGACCGGGTTGAGCACCTTTCGACCAAGAGGGTGCTTGACGAAATCGTTTGCGTTGAGAGGCCGGACAAGACCTGCGGCGTAGGTTTCGAGATATCCGCTCTTCCGCTGCAACTGAAGGTTCAGAGGAGTGGTCCAAACCAGACAACAGAAGGAGCCTGAATCTGCGTTTGCGCGATCATACAATTCAATCGACACAAAAAAACCGAGGCCCATCTTCCGGGTTTCCGGATGAACAAAGAGATCGTGGATGAAATATCCTCTGAAATCCTTCCCGCGGAAGGAAAAATCCGCAGGCATTCTACCGAGGTGTGCAACAATCTTGCCCTTGTATTCGGCGATGTAGTAGGTGGCTTCATTCTCTGCTGAAGGGTTGTTGAACGCCATCCAGTCGAGGAGGACCCAACGTTGCTCCGCGCTATCGTGGCTCGCTCCATCTCGCGTTGCAAGCAGATCGATTATTCCTGAGCGGTCGTTCTTCGTGAGTGGACGGATGACAAGGTTTTTCACGGATGCTCAGTTTTACCGTGAAAGATCAGAAGAGAGTCGTCGTTCATCGGCAGCAAAATGAGACTGTGACGCAAAAGTCTGGTCCAGCCTGGCAAGCATATCGCTCGCGAGCTTGTGGACTTCAGGAGAAACAGTCACGGATCGACCCTTTCCAAGCGAAGACGACTTCACTGTTGCGACGATGTGCTCGCCCGGGAAATCCTGCCCAAGAAAAGCGTACACACGCCTCATGGCCAGAGGCGGATTGGAGACCAGGGTTTCGTAGTTCAGCATCATCACGCGCGGGTGTTTGTCAAGTCCGAGCTCGAAGAAAAAAGAATTCCTCGCGTACCAGAAAAGAGTCGCGGCATCAAATGGATTCATAGTCTCGGACCAGTACTGCTTCACAATTGAACGCACATTCTCAGATACGCGTTCCGCCCTCCAGTTGCTGAACTCCCCGTGCGCGATCGGGCGGAGGTTGTTGATACCGTTCTCCTTCCCAAAGTGGGTAAGATTTGAGGATGCCACGTCCTGGAAATGACGATACATCCAGAGGGCTTTTGCCTTCGGGAAATGGGTGAGGATGTGGTCGGTCTGCTGACTTTCCACAAGCGGCTTGAGGACCACAAGAGGTGCGCGGTCACTCTGAAGCGCATAGTCAACGAGTACGAGAGGCTTCAGCCTTCTCAGTCCATCTTCGATCGGAGCGAAGCATGACATCTTGCTCACCTCGCGATAGACCTTTGCATTGAGGTCAGTATCGAAAATGTCATCCATCAACGTCGTCCCGGATCGCTGGCAACCCATAATGAACACAACGGTCGGCGTGGTGCCGGATCTCCGGAAGAAGCGGTGATAGGCCTCCTTCCACAGTCTGAAAGATCGCGTTTTGATTGTTGTTATGCTTGCCATTTAATCAGTTGAAGAAAACGGAATGCTGATGATGGTCACAGTCTCTAAGGTGTGCAAACGTCCGATGTGAACCCGTGACGTTTGACACGGTGATGCGTCATTCGGGGTCATCCCCGGGCGTGCTGTAAAGTTTGGAAGCGATTTCTGCCGAAGTAAGGATACCCCGAATCATGGCAGAGCTGAAGCCCTCATGCTCCATCTGATTCAACCCGGAAATAGTGCATCCGCGGGGGGTTGTCACACGATCGATCTCAAATTCAGGGTGATTCTGGCGTGTAAGGAGAAGGGAAGCGGCACCCTTCGCGGTTTGCGACGCTATCAGCAACGCATCAGCGGAATGAAAGCCGATCTCGATTCCCCCTTGCGACGCTGCTCTGATGGCACGGAGGAAAAAGGCAATCCCGCAAGCCCCGAGTGCGGTGGCGGCCGTCATCTGCTCCTCATTGATGACCAGGGTCTTGCCGACTGTCCGGAAGATAGATTCGGCCACCTGGACCGACTCGTCCCCTGAGTCGCTCGCGGCAATGCACGTCATTGCCTCCCTGTTTGCAATCGCAGTGTTCGGCATTGCCCGGACAATCGGGACTTTGTCCCCAATTCTCTTCCGGATCTGCCTGATAGATGCCCCGGTGATAACGGAGATGAGGACATGCCGGGAGGGAACCAACTCCTCCTTGATTTCATCCAGCAATGAATTCAGCTGTAAAGGCTCAACGGCGAGGATAAGAACCGAGCAGCGTCTGACCCCCTCCAGATTGTTCTCCGAAACCAGAAAACCTCGTTTCGCAGCTTCCTCAAGGTGCCCCACCCTCCTCCGGGTTAGCGTAATGTTTTCCGGTTTGAACTCCCCCGATTGGACCAGCCCGTTGGCAATTGCCATCCCGATGTTTCCCGCCCCAAGAATGCAAATTGAATGAGTTTCGACCTTCTCTTTTTGGCTCATATCGGGTCCTTCGTCCCCAATGGCAATGGCAAGCTGTGAATTGGCCACAATATAACCAACCTGTCTGATAAAGTAAAGCAGGTCAACCACATTTGACCTATTGAATCAAAGATTTCTGCCAAAATGGTCGAAAACTGAACAAATGGGGTCACAATAAAAACAGATAAAATGAAAAAATCCTTGACATCGCGCACATTATGCACTATATTCTTGTTGTATCGGATTTACTTATTTTACCTGGTTGACTAGCCAAAATCATAGGGGGGGGAACGATGATCAAGCTACAGCCTAATTCAACGCTACATTCTAT
>DAIPLH010000083.1:1383-5081 GCA_036769325.1 Bacteroidota bacterium | reverse complement strand
TTACGGGTTTGGCTAGCCAGATCATAGGGGGGTGAACGATGATCAAGCTGCTACTGCCTAATTCACCACTACATTCTATTGCATCAATTCTTGGTGTGGCCATAGTTCTTGTGGGGTGGGCAATTCCTTCATCTGCTATGGACATCCCAGTGGTTCCTGGCTTGTTCGGTTGGGGAACAGATACCCCGGCTGGGCGAGGCGGCGAGGTCATTCGGGTCACGAACCTGAATGAATCAGGGCCCGGGTCTTTCCGTTCTGCGGTTGAAGCATCAGGGCCGCGGGTGGTCGTTTTCGAGACATCAGGGACGATCGTCCTGAGGGACTGGATTCGTATTACGGACCCGTTCCTTACAATCGCAGGTCAGACTGCTCCTTCGCCCGGAATTACGTTACGGGGTGCAGGACTCAGAATCATGACCCATGATGTCCTGGTTCAGCACTTGCGGATCAGGGTGGGCAATGAGGCCAACCGGGCTGGCCCGGCAAAGGGTGAGCGGGATGGGATCGAAATCCTGTCGAACAATCAGGATTGCTACAATATTGTCATCGACCATTGTTCGGCAAGCTGGGCAATTGACGAGACAATGTCGGTCTATGTTCCGAACCGGGATTACTCGTGTTACGATATCACCATTTCAAACTGCATCATCTCGGAAGCTCTCATGGAGGGGCACCCGAATCCGGATCATAAGGGTGATGCCCTGCTCGTCGGGAGTACAAATGGAGGTATCGCCGAGCGAATCTCGTTCATCAAGAATGTCCTCGCACACAATAACGCGAGGAATCCAACGACCCAGGCGTCCCCGTTCGCCTTCATCAATAATTTCGTGTGGGACTGGGGCGGCAAGTGCGTTCTTCTTCGATCAGAAGGCAGACCCAATCAGAGCAGCCTTATCGGGAACACGTTCATCAGGAGTACTCAATCAGCGAACAGTCCGCCAATCCGTCTGGAGAACACTCTTCTTACGGGTTCAGCCATCTATCTGGAGGATAACCTTGCACCTGGATACTCTGAGATCTATGTAAATGAGTCAAACAGAAATTACCTGACCAATGAAGCGCTTGAGTTGCCGCCGGATATGATTCTCATGCCCTCGGTAGCTGTTGAAGATGTCCTGCTTGCCAGATGCGGAGCAAGACCCTTTGACCGGGATGATGTCGACTATCGCGTCATCAGCAACATCCGTGGCCGAAACGCCAACTTTATTGGAAACCAGGAAGAGGTGGGAGGTTGGCCGATTCTTTCAGAGACATCCCGGCCGCTCTATCTTCCAAGTAACCCGAATGCTGACAGCGATGGGGATGGCTACACCAACCTGGAAGAATGGCTCCACTCTTTCTCCGAAGAGGTGGCTGGTGGAGCAGACGTTACGGCGATTCCGGACAAAGATGTTTTCCTCGTGCAGGACTATGTCCTTGACCAGAACTTTCCGAACCCTTTCAACCCTGCAACAACGATCGGGTATGCAATTGAGCACGACGGCTGGGTAACACTCAAAGTCTATAATATCCTTGGTCAGGATATCGAAACACTCGTCGATGAGTATCAAACAGCCGGAAGAAAACTGGTGAACTTTGATGCCGAAGATCTTTCAGCCGGGATATATGTCTACCGGTTGGATGTTGGAAGCACCGGAGAGACGAGGAAGATGCTGCTCGTAAAGTAAGCTACTGTCTGTCTGACAACTCAGGGTTGTGACTCAATCGGGCCCTTGAGAAGAGCTGCAAGGTTGGTGTTTCACAAGTTGAAGGCCCGGATCAACACCGGGCCTTCGCTTTGCGTCCCTTGACACTGGTCACAACTAGTTTGGAGGAAATGTCCTAGAATCATGACTGAGTTCTCGTGGCCACTGCCCGTTCCTGATCCGTAGCATTGACTTGATTTCCCGAGCACAATTCTCTACCTTCTGGACTGAGAAGAACGTAACCGTATATCAAGCTGGTTGTCTGGAGATTTCTGTAAATGATTGCAACTAAAGGACTGACGCTTCCCGAGCGTGGGGGAATACAATGAATGCTACTTCCAACAATGGGCAAAGCAAGGCTTCAAAAGCCGCCGCGATGCCCGACTATCTGGCAATCCTCTACCGAAACAGGTGGTTGATTGTCATCGTTTTTGGCATCGTTATCGCCAGTACGATAGCGGTTACCTTCATTATGGACCCTGTATACGAGAGTACTGCTGCCGTGCTGATCGATACGCGGCAGTCATCTTCTGCCCTTTTTCAGGATCCCAGGTATCTCAGCTCAACAAACCTGATGCAGAATGAGCTCGAGATCCTCCAATCGTATTCGCTCAGGGAAGTTGTAGCACATGAATTGGTGAAGAGACCATATCTTGATTCGGTCAATCATGTTGTCATGCCGCTCATCGAGCCGCCTGACGATGACACCACAGGAGCAGTTACGGCAAGCCCGAAGGCTGTTGCCGATCGGCTCTTTGAGGTTATCTCATTTGAAGTGATGCGAGAGTCGGATGTCATCAAAGTGAAAGCCACGAGTGGAAGCCCCCGCGAGGCCGCTACGATCGCGAACACGATTGTCCAGGCGTATTACAATCGCAACGTCATGGCAAGCCGTTCTCAATCCCAGCTTTTCCGGGAGTTCCTCGAAAAGCAGGTTGCTGAGAAGCAAATAGCACTGACAGAGACTGAATCCGAGCTCCGCGATTACATGGAGTCACATGGGGTGGTTTCACTCACTGACGAATCAAGAAATGTCATCGACCAGTTATCCTCGTTGCAGGCCGCACGTGATGCAAACGAAATCGAGATTGAGTCCCTGCTGCGAAGCTTCGCGGAATATCAGCAACAGGCAACCGAGGCTGAAAAGCTGGTGGGGCGTATCCTTACCCAGGGTACGGATCCGTACATCCAGGGGATTCAGGAAGAGATTGCCCGGCTTGAAATTCAGAGAGACATCACCCTTGCTCTGAACCCGCAATTTTCTTCGAAGGATCTGTACAATCAGAAGATCCAGGAGATTGAGAACCAGATCAAAGAGTTGAGGTCCAAGCTGGAAGCAAAGACGGTCGACTACCTCGCAAACCTCCTTCCTGCGGGTGAAGATCTGTCGTCCCGGGAGGATCCGGCCGGCTATCTCAGACAAATCAAGCAAAAAGCAATTGAAACACGGATCATGCTTCAGAGCCTCCAGGCGAAACGAAAAGTGCTGGATGAGTCGATTCAGGATTATGAACGAAAATTCAGTTCAATCCCGGCAAAGAGCATTCAGTACGCCCGGCTTGAACGTGACCGATCAAGTCTTGAAAAACTCTACCTGACCCTTGATGAGAAATACAATGAGGCAAATATTCAGGAGAAGTCTGAATTCGGCTATGTTGATATTTTCGATCCGGCAGTCGTTCCTTCTGAGCCGGCGAGCCCGAACCTTATCCTGAACCTGGCCCTCGGCATTGTCCTTGGTTCCTGTTTCGGTGTTGGACTTGCCTTTGTTCGGGAGTTCATGGAAGCGCGTGCACATTCTCCTGAGGACCTGAAGCGAAAAGGGTACGTTGTGTTGTCCACTGTTCCGCGGATGTCCGGGGCAAAAAAGGATATTCGTGAAAACCATTCGGGCAATGGTCGCGCCGATACAAAGCTTTCCGCCCTCCATGATCCTCTCTCAGTAGCCGCGGAATCCTACCGCCACCTGAGAAATAGCATCCGCTTTGGCAGGCAGGGTGTGTCCTGCAAGGT
>DAIPLH010000083.1:775-1373 GCA_036769325.1 Bacteroidota bacterium | reverse complement strand
CGCTCTCGCTCCGCGGCTTCGCGAAGGGCCCCGAGCTGCACGGAGACGAGCTGGAGACCGGCGCCGGCGGAGGCCTCTGCCAGGTCGCGAACCTGCTCTTCTGGCTCGCGCTGAAAGGCGGCTGCACGGTGCTCGAGCGGCACCGGCCCGGCGAGGCCGGGGACGGAAAGACAACGACAGTCGCCAACCTTGCAGTATCCCTTGCTCAGTCCAGCACAAGCGTTGTTGTGGTCGATGCGGACTTGAGACAATCTTCCCTCCACCAGATGTTTGGGCTGAAGGTGAAGCCCGGGCTTGCAGAGATCCTTCAGGGAACGGCTACGCTCGACGAAGCACTGGTTACAACCTCGCAAGCCAATTTGCATGTTTTGCCCGGTGGCGGAATGATTCCGAACGCGGCAGAACTGCTTTCTTCGCCTGACATGAAGTTTCTTATCGAGCAGTTGAAGTCACGCTATTCGGTTGTGCTCTTCGACTCTCCTCCGGCTCTTGCAGTCACCGATGCCACAGGATTTTCAACACTTGTCGAAGGGGTCGTTGTCGTCGCTTCCGCAGGGAAAACATCGATGGATTATCTGGACCGAACGTATGAGACTCT
>DAIPLH010000083.1:0-765 GCA_036769325.1 Bacteroidota bacterium | reverse complement strand
AATTGTCCTGAACAACTTCGATCTAAAGGAGGCCTACGGGTTACTCTACCGTGATTCTGCATTTGGCTACTATGGAAGTGCGAAGAAATATGGCCGGCCCAGGACAGCCGACCTGGAATCGAAACGGAAGAAACCGGCAGCATCCTGAGAGCCGTTGGATTTCTCACAACCATCACTCGAAAGCGCAATATGAAATTTATGGGATACCTGCTTCCTGCAGCGATCTTCATGTTCTTTCACCCGCCAACGGCCGGGGCTCAGATGTCAACAGGACTCCCTGATATCCTAAGGACATCTGCTGCATCGTACTACTATGTTGCGAAGTCAGGCGAACTCACCATGCAAGTAAACGTTTGGGGTTATGTAAAAAACCCTGGCCGGTATGAGATACCTACATCAACGAACCTGATCCAGTTGATTTCCTATGCAGGAGGACCACTCACGGATGCATCGACCGATGACGTGAGAGTTATCCGGGAAGGGAAGGGCGCTGGCGGGTCTGGAGCATTCTCGTACGAGGTTGACCTTGAGGACCTCGCCGGAGTCGATCCGGAGCGGTTGTTGCTCTACCCGGGCGACACAATTCTCCTGGATCATACGTCCTGGCTTAACGTCAGAGATGCGCTCCTCATCGTTACTGCAATGGCGGTTGTTACTTCGGCCGTTGCTACGGTGATCATAGCAGAAAGTCGCTGACTTCTGGCAGGCCTTGCCGTTTTTCTTCGTCGAAGGGCCTTCCGGGTGGTGATGCGAAAGTGAACGATG
>DAIPLH010000436.1:0-2759 GCA_036769325.1 Bacteroidota bacterium | reverse complement strand
AAAACATCAGTTGTAACATACGAGTTGTAACATACGAGACGCCATGACGCCAAGGGGATAGCCGAACACTTCAAAAATCTTCACCTTTGCGTGCTTTGCGAACGACTTTGCGCTCTTTGCGGTTAAATCCCCGGGCATGGAGGGCGAAACGTCGTTCAATTTGTCCCTCAAGAAAGGCCTTTTCAGCTGTCTGATAGATGTCTGTTTGCAATTCAGAAGCCCTTTGTCTATTTTCAACCCGTCCGGACTGACTCTCCTCTGAATGCTTGTTGAACGCCCTTTCCGCATCGTTAATGCCGCAGGAGACCTGATCAGGGGAGATTTTCGTTACCTTGACGATGGACTGCTGAAACCTCTTGTCCTGGTCTGCCACGGGTTCAACACCAACAAGGACTGGGGCCCATTTCCTTATCTTGGGAAGCGACTTGCCGAGGCTGGCTTCTGCACCTACGTTTTCAATTTTTCCCACAATGGAGTGGGAGATGATTCGGCTGTCTTCTCGGAATACGACCGGTTCTCGAAGAATACTCCCGGAAAAGAGCTTGACGATGTCCAGACAATCCTGAATGCGTTTGCTGCCGGTGATCCGGGTGGTGGTATTGTTGATGTCAAGCGGATCGGAATGGCCGGTCATTCGCGGGGAGGCGGGATCTCGGTATTAACGGCGGCTGGTGATACGAGAGTAAAGTCAGTCGTTGCCTGGTCTACCATCTCAGCATTCTTGCGATACACCCCGGAAGAGAGGGAGGGATGGGTGAGACGCGGCTACCTGCCGTTGCGCTACGGTTCGACCCGGACATTGCTTCGCTACGAAGTTTCTGTGCTTTATGATCTTGAAGAGAACAAAGAGCGTTACGACTTGTTGAACGGCGTTCGGAGATTGAAGGTCCCGACGCTCTTTATCCACGGGAGCGGTGATGAGATTGTCAGCCCTGATGAAGCCCGTTCACTCTATGACGCATCAGACAAGACGTTGACAAAATTTGTGCTGTTGGAAGGCGCGGGTCACACTTACGGGGTTGAACATCCCTTCACGGGAACAACACGTGAGACGGAAGTATTGCTTGAGCAAACGAAATCCTGGTTTCACAAAACGCTTACAGAGGAGGCGCGATGAATTTCTCATTGAAAACCGGACAGGCAGTTTCTATTACAGAGGAGAAGGAGGGAATTGCTGAACAGGTGCTCTGGGTGGTTGGTTTTGCGGTTGCGACGGTTCTGGCTGCGCGGGTCGAGATACCACACTATCCGGTCCCTTACACGCTGCAAACCCTCATGGTACTGCTTTCCGGAGCAATCCTTGGTGCGCGTAATGGCGCGCTTAGTCAGGTTCTCTATCTGACGGCCGGCCTCGTCGGCCTGCCTGTCTTTTCCGGAGGAGGGATGGGACTTGTGAGAATCCTTGGTCCAACCGGCGGCTACCTTCTTGCATTTCCTTTCGCGGCTGCTCTCGTCGGCTATCTGGTGCATCAGCGGAAGGACCTCTTGTGGATGTACATCTCGATGGCCGCAGGACTTCTCGTGATTTTCCTCTCAGGAACGGCGCAGCTGTACGCCGTATTGTTTCACAACTGGTCGGATGCATTCCAAAACGGCTTCCTGATATTCTCCTGGTGGGATCTGCTGAAGCTCACCGCAGCGGCGATGATTTCATTTGAGGTGTTGAAGCGGAAGAAACCGATCGAATAGGCCGCATATGGCGGGAGGAAAGGACTCACTAGTTGTTCCCTTGAGCCTCAAAACGACCTTTTTTGGCCTTTGGTTCCTGCTGCTCACCCTTCCTGCATGTAATGATGATGCAACGGCACCCCCGATCGCTGAATCAAAGTATGGGTTAACGGGGATTGTTGTTGACTCGTCAGGCGCCAGGCTGGATAGTGTTGCCGTTTACTGCCTCTTCTATTCCTCATTTATCCCTCCGGAAAACGCGGGACATTCCTTAACCCGAGTGAGTGACGCTGATACATTCGACTTCGAGCTGTATCAGAATTTTCCAAACCCCTTTTCCCATTCCACATTCATCCGATTCTCTCTTCCGAGTGAGATTGGAGTCCGACTCTCCATCGTCGACCGCTTCGATGGAATTGCGAAGGACGTCTATGTCGACAACCTGCCGCTTGGATTGTATCAACTCTATCTGTCCCGTATTGTTGACAGCCTTAACCTTCGCAATGGACCACATACCTTCTTGCTTGAGGCAACGACGAGCGGAGGTGTCTATACACTGACTTCGGAGGCGTTTGTCATAAGTGACAGCGGACTTCCTGCTGCAGCGACGAACGCGAGCGGTACCTACGTATTTGAATACAACCAGGCGTTTGTCGGGGACTCAGTACTGCTGACCTCGACCGGTGATGATATCTACCAATTCTATCTGACGAATAGCGTCTATCTGCTTTTCCAAAGAGGCGGTTATCGATCGGAAACTATTGAAAGTGAGATCTTTCAGGATCTCCTCCTGCAAAGGGATGTTGTCCTCTTCAAGGAGGAGCAACAATGACTATCCGAAGAATGGTTGTTAACGCACTACTCAGCGTTTCTCCCCTTGTTGCCTATTCACAGGGTGGTGGACAATGGCAGTGGGTAGCGCCATACCCACCGCGCCTTGAGGCATATTCCGTCGACGTGGTCGGAGACAATGCATACTTTTGGTGTGCCGGGAATCTTGTTATGTCGGTGTCTGATGGAGGAACCACCTTTAACGTGGGACAATATGCAACCACCGAGGATGTAGGGCTCGGTTGCTGCAACAACCACGG
>DAIPLH010000435.1:796-2763 GCA_036769325.1 Bacteroidota bacterium | reverse complement strand
ATACACAGAGATCAATCGGCTCAGTCTGTTCCTGAGAATATGATTTACGGTTCGATCGAGAGTCCGATTTGAAAGCTTACGTTCTCATCCTGAACGCCAAAGAGATCCTCGACAACAGGAATTTGTGCCTGGCCTCTCAGGGCCAGTCCTGCGGGAAGAGCTATTCTCAACCCGGGCGAAACGTAGAGCACCGTCCCACCACTGTTTGGGTCGACTTCACTCCCCTGGTTGTCTTCAGCGGCGTAACGCAAATTCAGGTCCGCAAGAACACGGATACCGGTGGCCACAGGGACTTGTGTCCCGACATTGGCCCGGAGGACATCGCCGTAGGAAAAATCATAAGAGTTCGAACCGTTGCTCTGGTAGCTAACACCATAGAACACCGGGACCGCCAGCATCGTGTGGGCCGCCTGCACCCCTGCCGTGATGCCCCATGCACCCGTTCCTGCCTGAAGATGTTGCTCAAGGCGTTGCCCACTCCCATCGGTCTGATTGCCGTTCCCTACAGGAATCCGAGTGCCCAAAGTGGCGTTCAGCTCGAAATCACCCTCTTCAGTTTCGAACAGGTCCGCAATTGCAATCACTTCCGGATCAGCGAAACCTTTTGAGGTTTCCGTTGCCCCTTCTTCCTCAATCCTGTTTTGTGCATATGGTAGGGAGCCCAGCACCGTAATCCGTTCAGTGAGACCGTAGAGAAACAGAATCCTGAACACTTGCTGATGATGCGATTCAAACATCACCTCCTGTTGCTGAATTGAGGAGAGCGCCGTTCCCAAGCCCCGATCTGTCTGCTCCTCGTGGCCGGCAAGGGCGGATGTCTTGCTTGTTGAGAAGTACTCACCCATCAGGATAAAACTGCCATTCCCAAGGCGTTGGGCCCCATTAAGGAAGAACCGATCATCGCCGCCGCGGCATACGGAACAGGCTTTTGCAGAACGGGCGGCCAGAAGCAGAACAAGACTAGAAAGGATACTGCAAAGCAGCACTCGAATGAATGGCATTTGTTCACCCCGGCTGAGACTAGTTATTTTGGGATTAGTTCGTTCAAAGCAGGGTCTCCACCGTCAGCACATAACTCCGCGGAGCGGCGAGATTTCCGATGAAATCAACATAATTATACTGAAACAAATTCTTCACATTCAACACCAATGAAAGCGGCATTCCCTCACCGGTGAAGTCAAGCCCCGCGCGAACATCAAACACGGAAACAGGAACACGGGCTGCGGCATCGGGGATAACAACTGCGAACTCCTCATCAATGCGTTCAACTTTGCTCAGGTAGCGAAAATCAGTCCCAACCAGAAAGATCCCTCGCTGAAATGTTCCATTGATATGGAGAAGATGACGGTGACGATACTTCAGGACGTCATCCTCAGTGAGGTCCCGTGGATCAGTCCAGGTGTACCCCAGTGTCACGATGAGTGAACGGGAAAAAAGCCCCGCGGTCAGGCTGGCTTCAAATCCGCGAACCCGCGCCCGTGTGACATTGATGAATTGTCCGGTTGTCCCGGAGATAAATTTCGGTTCGATAAGGTTGTAGAAGTCTGTCTGGAACAGGGCGATGTCCAACAGCGCCGTTTCTCCGAGGAGCTGGTTCAGGCCTGCTTCAAACGAGGTGCTTCGCTCCGAATGCAGGGCAGGGTTCGGAACGATCGTGATGACACTGAGCGTCGTTGTAACAAACGCTTCAGCAACGGTCGGACTCCGAAAGCCTCTTCCTGCTGAAGCGCGGAAGCGGGTTCCCACCCATGGCGAGAACATCAACCCTGCCTTTGGACTCAGCTCACTATCCGCTTGCAGGGAATCAATATCCTGATAATCAAACCGGGCACCGAGCGTCAGCTGAAGGTTACCGGCCAGACTGATTTCATCCTGAGCGTACACACCGAGCCCGCCTCCCGTATGATTGCCAAACAGGTCGGCATCGACGAGTTCCGCATTTCCTTCCATGCCGAGCGTAAGAACAT
>DAIPLH010000435.1:0-786 GCA_036769325.1 Bacteroidota bacterium | reverse complement strand
CATGCTCAGGGTGAAATGACCATGTTACCTGTCCCTCGCCCCGGTACATGTCGGACCTTGACTGATGTGTTACAGTATCAATATTGTCCTTGAAGAGATTATGATACCAGATGGCCCTGCCGGTAACCGTGAGATTTGTCGATTCGACGTGCTGATACTGGCTGCTGAGGAAGAACCGGTCCGATTGAATCCAATCGCCGAGCTGGACGTCCGGGGGAACCAGGGCGTTGGAGAGATCCTTCCAGTTCAGAAAACTTCCACGCTCCTGATGCATGATGTTGAATGTCGCGGTAACCGCATCGTGGGGAGAAAAATCATGCCGTACCTTTGCATATCCATTGAACCGCTTCCGGTAATCGTTCTGTCTGTACCCCTCATCCGCTGTTCTGGATGCGGAGAGGAGAAGTCCGGTGTCATCGATCTTCCGCCCGTGTGTAAATGCTTCACCGTCAAAGAACCGGGTCCCGGCTCCCCAGTCCCATTCGGGATGCGAAGGAGCGTTATATAAACCGCCGTAAAAGCGTATTCTCGTTTCCGGTTCCTGCGGAATCGGTTTAGTGATCACATTGATCACTCCGCCGAGGGCACTGGAGCCGTAGAGAGCTGACCCTGCACCTTTTGCCACTTCGAGTCGATCAACCTGTCCGACGGGAATCGATTCAAAATTCAACTCACCCGTGTCGGCTGTCAGAAGCGGAATCCCGTCGACAAGCATCAGGACACGCGAACCAGCGCCTCTGCTGTAGCCACCTGAACCGCGGATGCTCACCTGGGCGTCGACAACGT
>DAIPLH010000082.1:0-9908 GCA_036769325.1 Bacteroidota bacterium | reverse complement strand
CAATACCTGGACCCTGAAAAGCCCGGACACGAAACCCTCGGCGAGACATGTTCATGCGATGGCCTCTCTCGGCGGCGATCAGGTGCTGTTATTTAGCGGGATCAATAAGGATGATGAGACCTGGGTCTATACCTCAGAGGCATCCCCACCTTCTCCAGTATCGGTCGACATTGGCCCAGCGACCTTGTTTGTGGGTGTAACCAACAGCGACAACAACGGACGTCGGATTGATTTGATGGTTGAGATCTACAAGAATGGTGACTTGATTGCTCAAGCTTCAATCCTGAATCAACAAATTTCTGGAAACGCCCTGAACAACTCGAAGAAATTTGTCATCCCGTTGAGTGTGAGTGGGGAGTTTGGTCCGACGGACCTCCTCGATACCAGGGTATCCATCCGCAGAGTCGGTGGCAGTGGAAATTTCGGTGTCCGCTTCTGGTACGGGAAGGACTCCACAAACAGCACGAGCAAGGGATGGAGTCGAATCCACAAAGTTGGCGGCAGTGCGTCGAACTACTATTACTTCCGGGATGGTAACATACTGGCAACCGCACCGGGGACGACCGGTATTGCCAGTACGCTTACTGCGACGACGACGTATCAGTCGTTTGGGACATGGCAGATACAGGGTTCATTGCTGAAGCCGGGCGGAGAAGAGATAACAGAACAGGCCGAGATGCACCCAACAACATATGAGCTGAGTCAGAACTACCCGAACCCATTCAATCCGAGCACAACGATCCGATTTCAGATCCCAGACTTCGGATATACTTCATTGATTGTGTTTGATGTGTTAGGAAGAGAGGTTGCCAATCTGATTTCAGGAGAACTCTCTCCCGGTACCTACTCAATTCCTTGGGATGCAAGTGGGGTCGCAAGCGGTATGTATTTTTATAGGCTTCAGGCGGGAGACTTTGTGGAGACCAGGAGACTCCTCCTTCTCAAGTAAGGGTTCCGATTGCCCCCATCAAACAAGCCCATCGCCAACAAAGACGATGGGCTTTGATTTTTTTGCCGAACTAGTCGAGTTGGAGGGGGTGCTAGTATGGAGGCCAGACAAGGGTATCGTAGACGTTCGGGTCGGATTCTGAAATTCTTCCACCACCATTCCACTCTCCCGCGGTTTTGTCGACGGGCCTGAACTCCCCAAGTCCGGCCCCGCCGTGGTCATCCTGTCCGCCAACAAGAACATTGAATCTCCAGTCCGGATTCAACTTGCCCAGAAACTCACGCGGTATTGCGAACGAGATTGTCCCCTCTCCGGCATTTCCTATCGGGTTGGTAATGTCCTGTGGCGAAGGGACATACGCAGCAAGGATTCTTTCCTGATGATCTTCCACCTGGATGCCACCAACGATGAGAATAAGGCGATCAAGGAGAAACCCACCGGGCAGTACAAAGCGGGAATTGTGTCCGACCTGAGAACGGCCTGAGCCCGCTTTGCCGTCCGTGTCTATGGCAATTGCCACGTATGTCAACTGGAATCCGTACTCCGGGTGCCAACCAGGATTGGACAATGCCCTGAACGTCAACCTGAAGTAGAAATTTCGATCATCAAAGTCGACATTAAAGCCTGTCAGATCGAAAGACCCTTCAAGGTGAGCGGGACTAGTTGGATACACAAACTGGCCGGTTCCATAATCATCTTCTTCGGGATCAATTGCTGCCACCAGCATCTTTGCAGCCGGGTTTGTTTCCTTAATAACGGTGTGCGAAAGGAGGGGATGTTCAGGTCCCTTGAGAACTGCGCTGTCCTCCGGGAAGGAGGGTTCGGCGAAGTGAAGCTTCTCAGGAAGCAGCGAACCTAAGGGTTCGACGGTTTGGTGCTTCACCATTTCCGTTTCTCCGTTTACTGTCAGAAGTACGCCGGACTTGGTTGCGCTCAGGGTCAACCGGGCCCCGGGACGGATTGGTATCCGGACGAGAGCCGAATGGTTCGTTTTCGGGAGCGGAATCGTAATCTCACCCCATCCTCCGTTTCTGAGATTCACTGCGTCGATTGTCACGTTGAATCTGTCATGCGTTCGCATGATTGACACGGGAACAGCTCGCCCTTCAAGGTTGATTATCGCGTGGACGTCCCCCAGGGTTTCTGGAATCCTTGGTTCGAGGCGGAGCACATGGTCATATCTTGTGAGCCGGACCCCGAGGTAGTCATCGTAGAAATTCCGGATGAACTCAGCGAGGTTCCACGCCTGAGAAAACGTTCCTGAAGCACGCGGCTCCGTTTCACCATCGTGCGGTAGCGCGTCCAGGAGCTCTGACTGCGTTCCCACGGCGTCGCGGTGGAGGATCTGATGCACGGCGTTCTGCGTAAGGCTGTACGCAAAGTTCTCACGTCCGAAATCGCAAAGCTCTGAAATCACAGCACCCTGGAGCCAGGTCCAGACAGTACCATTGTGATATGCTGCATCCTTGGGATATGAGGGAGGATGATTGTGAAAAGGGTGGAAGTCAGGATCTTCCTGGGAGAGTGACGCAACCCCGTACGGATACGTCAGCTCTTCTACGACGGTTTTCAGGACCGAGGCGCGTTCTTCCCCAACCAGCATGGAGGCAGCGAAGATCTGATTTGGCCGGAGCTGACGATCCGGAGTCCCATCCGGATTTAAATGATCTGTTACGATTCCCTCGATGACGAACCACCGCGCAAAATTGGTTTTCAGGATGCGGCTTACACTTTGCCACGATTGGGCCGACATGGCATCCCCGACCTGAGTCGCAAACCAGATTCCGGCTTCGAGTTGTGCCGACCACAGTGCCTGGATATCGTTTGCCCTGTTACCGCGGGGAGACCATGCGCCTTTCGGTCCTGCTGCGTCCATCCAGGTCTCGGATTCTCCATGTGTGAGAAATCCCAACGAGTCGGTATGGTATCGGATTGTTCCGTCGATCGCCCGGAGCACGGAAGGATAGATCTCCATGAGGAACAAACTGTCGCCCGAACGCTCGATGTATTCCTTCGCGACAATGACAAATCTTGGCGTCCCGTCTGCTGTATTGTAGGAGACATCGCCGGGATTGACAACATTCGGAATCCTGCCGTAGTTTGGAGACGTTGTATCGCGCTGCTGGAGAGTGGCGAATGTTCTGAGGATCTCTTTCGCCCTGTCGAACTGGCCGGTTACGAGGAGGGCACCGGGCAACGAAATGAACGTGTCACGCCCCCAGTAGTTGTCGAACCATGGAAGCCCGGCGTAGATCCCATTTCGGCCATCGTCCATAATGAGGGCATCCAGCGAAAGCTTTGCCCAGGCAAGAGCCTTATCGAAGTCCTTGTCCGCAGTTCTTACCGGCGTCAACGCGAGAAGAGCCTCCATCCGTGCCCGGCGCTGCTGCGCGTACCGGTCTGCCTTCAGGGAATATGAAACCGCGAGGTTCTCTGCTTCCCGTCCGCTCGTTGAAAAGGCAAACGCCAGCACATGTTCCTTTGCGCGTGGCGAGTAGAGCAGCACATCAGAATATCGTCCCTCGTCATGCGATTCGCGGGTTACAGGTGTGAACCCTCTTCCGTGGATTGCTGTCCAGAATTCCGGGCCGGCCGGCGTATCGATGAGTGTCCGCTCCACACCGTGCCGAACAACATGATCCTGACCATTCCGGACTCCTGCGATCCAGGGAACCAGACCGAGCTCGACTGGTTTGGGAGAGAAGATATGAACGGCAATGACCGCAAGCGAATCCACGATCCGCAGTTCTTCGCGCACGCCGTCCGCATATTCGCGCTCGATGAGATCGGGATGCACGGTGACACGGGTTGCCTCGCTGCGGGAACGCAGCTGACCGTCAATCATGAGGGAGTAGTCGTCAAGGACCCTTCGTCGCGACAGATAGTACCCGTGCCATGGGCTGGTGTGTTTGGCGTGGGTCTCTCCGTAGAAAAATGCATCCCGTTTGTTCGTATAGGCAAACTCTCGTGAAGCTCCTGAAACGGTGATTGCGAGTTCGGTGAGCGGAGATTGACCCGCGGCAGGTTGAGCAGTGAGAGGGAAAGACAAAACGGACAGCAGAGCCCCGATTGTGAATCCATGCAACAAGAACTTCATTCGCTAACCCGGAAAAAATACTCAAGGATCTCGTCAATCCTTGCTCTCCAATTGACCCAGTTGTGTCCTTCAGGATACTCGGCATAGGACACCGGGTAGCCCAGTTCAACGAGCACATTCTTCATTGCCAGTGCATCCGGCTGCGCATCATTGATTGTTCCGGTATCGATATAGAAGTTGACTGCATTCGGCTGTATTGCTCTGACGAAGTCAAATATCGCCCGATTGTTCCACCAGAAGGCGGGGGATTGGGATGCGGATGCCCCGAAGACGTCCGGCCGGGCGAATGTGGCAAACGTAGCGAAGAGTCCGCCAAGAGATGCCCCCATGATTACCGCCGGCGTGTTCCGGATCTGATATTCCTTAAGGAGTCGGGGACGGAGTTCCGTCACCAGAGCGTTGAGGAATTTCACGCTCATGGTGTAGTCTTCCATTCGCTTGCTCGTTCCTGAATCACGCGGATCGGTGCGAGGGTCAACAAAAACCGCAACAACGGGTCTTATCCTGCGTTCGTGGATCAGGTTGTCAAGGACCGTCTTCATCAGTCCAAGCGACAGGTACTCGCCTCCATCCGTCACCCAGATGGTCTCGTAGTTCCCCTTTTCCTTTGTGTAGCCAGACGGGAGATAAACCATGACAGGATGTGTTCTTCCGAGAGTATCGCTTCGGAACAGGAGAGTGTCGATCCGTCCGCGTGAAACGTCGGCGCGTTCCTGTATTTCTTCAGGGGGAACATAGCCTAACATCCAAACTTCGGAGTTGAGTCCGTATCCTCCGACCGTTCTCCGCGGGTTGATCGGGTCCAGGATCCATGTCGAGTCAGCCACGAATTTGTATTCAAAGCGGGATTGACGTTCCAGGCTTCTGGTGAGATAAAAAAGATCCGTTCCTTCTAACTTCGTCATCGTGTCAGCCGTCGGATTCCAACGATTCAAGTCTGAGGGTACAAAAACCGCACTTTCCCTTCCAATGTAAATGAGATGGACAGTTGAATCTGTTACAAGCGCATTGCCGGACGAACGAATTGCTTCCTGAGCAGAAGAGAGAAGGTCTTGCCGGGCTTCACCACGGGAAGTTGAAACGCTATGAAGAAATGAGGTGAACGATTTCCCCAGAACATCGTCCACTGAACGAACTGTTTCATTCTGCGCCTGGACGGTTGCTGTGGTCAGAAGAGAGGCAGCGCTGACACAACGTATGGCATCGTTCAGGGTCAGTCGCTTCGATCGAAGTGCTTCCAGTCATTCCTCCATGGATTTTCACCAATATATCAACCATGGGAGCAGGATTCAATGATTGATTTTGCGGACTGATGCTTGTATCTTGACATACCTTTCATGCGTAGCCGGAGGATCAATAATGAGCGGCCGTTCATCCGTACTTTCATCACTCACATTCGCGATTTGCCTGTTCATGGCCTCAGTTCAGCCCGGCTGTACGTCTGACCCCAAAGCACTCTCTGATGTCGATGAGCGGCTCTCACGCCTTGTGCGCGTGCCGATGGATTTTGATGCAAGCAATCTGCCCGACCAGGAAAAGGAAATGCTCAGACTTCTGGTCGAAGCGGGCAAACAGATTCATGAGGCATACCTCATGCAGTACTATCCCCCCGGTGTGAGGCTGAGGGACAGTCTCCGCACGCTGAGAGACGAGGAGAGCACGAAACTGTTTCGACTCGTTGTGAGAAACGGCGGGCCATTCGACAAGATGGATCATTCGGTACCGTTTGTTGGATCCACACCCCGTCCTGAAGGAGGAGGGTACTATCCGGAAGACCTTACCCCGACCGAATTCGAGGGGTACGTCCGGGACCACCCCGCGAAGAAGAACTCCCTGATGAGCCCTTACACCGTTGTCCGTCGAAGTGGCGCAGCAGATCTCGTTGCGGTTCCTTTTCACGAAGAATACCACAATTGGATGAAGCCGGCTTCCGAGCTTCTCATGAAGGCCTCGAGTCTGACCGAAAACCCGTCCCTCCGGAAATATCTGGTGAGCAGAGCGGAAGCCCTGTTAACCGATGACTACTACCAGAGTGATATTGATTGGATCGATCTGCAGGGGAATGATGTTGACATCACCATTGGGCCGTACGAAGTCTATGATGACGGGCTGATGGCGATCAAAGCCTCATACGAGGTTACTGTGGGTGTGAAGGATAAGGAAGCGAGCGACAGACTGACAATCTATACGCAACACCTGGAACAGCTTGAGCAAAATCTTCCTCATGATGCCGTTTACAAGAGATCGACTAAAGGGCTTGTCTCACCCATGGTTGTGGTCCGGGATATCTATCGCGGTGGGGACATCGCGACGGGTTATCAGCCTGTTGCAGCCAACCTGCCGAATGATCCCCGGGTGCATACAACGAAAGGGACAAAGAAGACATTCTGGAAGAATATGATGGACGCGCGGGTCGGGGAAGTGATTCTCCCGATTGGCAGGGAACTCATGGCATCCGATCAGGTTCCGTACATTACCCCGCAGGGAATTTTCAATTTCGTCCTGCTCCATGAACTTTCGCATGCTCTTGGCCCGAGATACGTTCATGGGAGCAAAGATACAGTAACCGTAAACCAGGCTCTCAAGGATCTGTATCCCGCGCTGGAAGAAGGGAAGGCTGATGTGGCCGGACTGCACTCCCTTGTCTATTTCATGAAAGAGGGAGTGATCTCCAAAGAAATGGAACGTGAACACTACGTCTCCTACCTTGCATCGTTGTTCAGGACGATCCGTTTCGGCACCGGTGAGGCGCATGGGCAGGCTGCCATTTGTCAAATCAACTATCTGTGGGAGAAGGGTGGAATCCATCTCGACCCGTCGTCCAAAAAATGGTCAGTCCGCTTCGAGCAAATCGGACCGGCAATTGCTGAGCTTGCCAGGGAATGGTTAACGATTCAGGCGACCGGTGACTACGCGCGCGCTGAGAAGTTCTTCGGAGAATGGGGGAGAACTCCAAAAGAGGTTCAGGAAGCCCTCGATCGTCTGCATCACCTGCCGGTGGATGTCGAACCGGTATACTCAATCCGATGGAACTGACTGCATCAATGACCAGCGATCGATTGCCCGGCCTTCTTCTTGTTGAGGATGAATTTGAGATACGAAGCCTGCTCTCCGAGGTGTTCCGTATCGAGCAGTATGAAGTATTCCAGGCTTCGGACGGGCTTGAGGCGTTGCGGGTGTTTGATGAGAACAAGGATCGCATCGATCTGATGATTACCGACCTCGGGCTGCCAAATCTTGGCGGGATCGAACTTATTGAACGGGTCCGGTCCATCAAACCGGGTTTGAAAATTATCGGGTCAAGTGGTTACGGGCGCGTCAACATCCGGGAGGAGGTTCTCCGGGCTGGCGGGGATGAATTCATCCCCAAACCCTACGTGACCATCGAACTGATCAAAACGGTGAAGCGCATGGTTTCCGAATCGGGAAGCGCGGACCAGAAACCATGAAAACGTCAACCGAGTATTTGTGGTTCAAGACTTCTACTCCACGGGCATACGAAAATATCACGAGGCAGGTGGATGAGGTGGTGAAGAAGAGTGGAGTTCAGGAGGGAATGGTCCTTGTCTCCGCAATGCACATTACGGCGGGCGTCTACGTGAATGACGCAGAGGAAGGTCTCATCCAGGATATTGACGACTGGCTCGAGCAACTGGCTCCATTCAAGCAATCGTATCGGCACCACCGGACCGGGGAAACAAATGCTGATGCCCACCTGAAGAGCCTTCTCATTCACCATGAGGTCGTGCTTCCGATTACCGGCGGAACGCTTGACCTCGGTCCCTGGCAGCAAGTCTATTACGCTGAATTTGATGGGCGGAGGCGAAAGCGATTGGTTGTGAAAGTCATGGGAGAATAGATTCGGATGAGTGGAGTTCGGCAACATCGTTTTGTATCGGCGGCCATCCTTATCTGCGTCCTTCTCAGGCCTGCAGGTGCATGGTCCGGAACTGCAGACCGGGTTGCTGCAGATTCGATGAAGCTCTTCGTCGACTTTGCCCGCTTCAGAGGATCCGATGAAGCTCTGTACGTCGAGCTGTACTACTCATTCTCACAGCGATGCCTGACCTACACGGCAGATTCAGCGGGTTTGAAGGCCGGGCTTGACCTTGGTGTTGAAATCCGCATGAAAGATTCTGTTGTATTTTCAGATCGGTGGATAATCCCTCACCGCCTCCTCGATACGACCGAGGCAGGAATGTCCGTCAACCTTGTCTCGATCTCGGCGGTTGAGCTTGGAGCCGGGGATTATCGGGCACGCGTCCTCGGCCGTGATCAGAACAATCCATCCCGCATCGATTCGGTGATACTCCAGATCCCGATACGACCGGTGGATACGTCGAAGGTGGTCATCAGCGACGTTGAGTTGGCGACGAAGATCGTTCAGGCATCGCCTGGAAGCCCGTTCTATAAGAACACCCTTGAAGTGATTCCCAATGCGCAGGGTATTTTTGGTGAACAGCAACTTTGTTATGTCTATGCCGAGGTCTACAATCTCTTCCGTGGCGTTCCCTCTGATGAGTACTCGATCCTGATACGGGTGTGGGATGCTGCTCGACGGGAGATG
This sequence comes from Bacteroidota bacterium, assembly GCA_036769325.1. Lineage (GTDB taxonomy): Bacteria > Bacteroidota > Ignavibacteria > UBA10030 > UBA6906 > DAIPLH01. Next base: position 1,295 of record DAIPLH010000082.1, on the reverse strand, counting down.
GTTTCACGCAGGAAGGCAAGGAAGCGAACAGGTGAATCCGCGGTCGTTGTCGACCAGATCCAGGCCGGAAAGCTTCCGACCGGGACATACACGCTTGGCGTGGCTGTTGTAGACTCATCCGAGAAAATCCTCAGCGCTGCGGTCAAGAAATTCTTTGTCTACAATTCTCTCCTCGGCGTTGATTCCACTCTGGCCAACATCACCCCACAAGCGACTCTCGATGTCTATAGAAACATGAGCGAAGGGGACCTTGACCGGGAATTTGATCAGGCCCGCTACGAAGTACAGGAAGAGGAGAAACGCCGATATGCTTCCCTGACGGGCGTTGAATCGAAATCTGCATTTCTGGTTGAATTCTGGGGGAAGAGGCCGCCTGGATTGCGCGACGAATACATGAAGAGAGTCGAGTACGCAAATGCTGAATACAGAGTTCTTGGAAGGGACGGATACAAGACAGATCGTGGAAGGGTTCATATCATCTACGGACTTCCGAGCGATTTCGATCGCCACCCGAATGAACCTCAAACCAAACCGTATGAGATATGGACATATGAAGGTCTTCAAGGCGGAGTGGTCTTTGCCTTCGTTCAACGCGTTGCGAACTCAGAGTACGAGCTGGTGCATTCCACCTACCGGAATGAGATTCGTGACGACCAATGGTTTATCAAATATGCCCAGTTCGCTCACTAACTCCTCAGAGATCCTCTCCACGACCTGGTCTTGCTGAGGACGCCCCACCGGTTTCTCCATGATCAATGTTGTTGAGTACGTCTTCTTCCGATCCCTGAGCGTGCTTGCGGGGTTTCTTTCGTATCGCGCGAACGCGGCGGTTGGAAGTTTCCTTGGATGGTTCTCGTTTCATTTCCTCCGGATTCGAAGGAGAGTAACACTCGACAATCTCAGACACGCTTTTCCGGAGAAGAGTGAATCCGAACGAAACCGTATCGCCGAAGGAGCGTTCAGGAACTACGGCATTGCGATCCTGCAAATGCTCTGGGCGAGCTCGGCGCCTGACGATGACCTGAAGCGCGCGGTCAGACTTCCTGACCGGCTGGTTCTCGACAAGATTCTCAGCAGCAAGAAGGGGTTTATTATGCTCGGTGCCCACTTCGGCGGCTGGGAATTCACGCTGCATGGCCTGGTGCTTCACGTAGGGCGACCAACCAGCAGCATTGTTCAACGACAAAGGAATACCTATGTCAACGACTTTGTTGACAAAGTACGCCGAAGACATGGCAATCAGACCATCGTGAAGGGGATGATCAGGGAAGCCCTGCGGGTGTTGCAGTCCGGCG
>DAIPLH010000081.1:2909-9924 GCA_036769325.1 Bacteroidota bacterium | reverse complement strand
ATCATTCATCCATCGTTTGGCTTCAATCTCCATGACCAGGAGTTGAGCACTGTCGGCAATTCGTCAAACCTTACAGCGATCGCTCTTCTTGCCCCTGCGGCGGAGGAACGTCGCAGAGTTTCCGCATCAAGGAAACGCGCAATGCAGGTCGCGTCCGTCATGGCCAGTTCCCTGAAACCTCTGGCTGAGGGACGCATAGGGAGCTATAACGACGCCTTCGAGCCTCGTGCCTTCGGCGACATGATGCAGTCATGGGGAACCAGCACCGTCCTTGTGGAATCAGGACATTGGGTGAACGACCCGGGCAAGGAGAAAATCCGGCTCCTGAATTTTGTTGGCCTGCTTTCTGCCATTGAGTCTATCGCCTCCGGATCATTTCGAAAGGCCGGACTCAAAGCATATTCTGACCTTCAGGAAAACGGAAAGCGCGCGTATGGGGTCGTCGTCCGTGGAGCAACAGTTGTCCACGGACCTTCATTCCGGATTAAAGCGGATATCGGTTTTCAGCTGGAAAGGCTGAAAGGAAGAGTGATCGCAAGAATCAGAGAAGTTGGGGATCTTCGGGACTTTGGCGCCATGCTCAGCATCAAGGGGGGAAAGGTGATCGTCAACTCCAGCAAGGTCAGGATCGGAGACGCGGTTCAAATCAACAAACTGAACAAGATGTTGGGCACAAACCTCGCGTGGTAAGAGTTCCTTGACAAACGCGCCACCTCTTGGTATATTTCCTCACTGAGAAACGGGTGTCACCCCTGACACCTTTTGTTATCTTTGGGCGTCTTGTCAGCATGTTGCGGAATTCACATAGGTGCGAGAACCCAAAGGGGCCAGCAGAGTGTATGAAAAACGGACTTTCGTCTGAACGCCCCCCAAGTGAATCCGCCTTTGAGAAGATCCACCCGACTCCTGACTTTGAGACTTCGCGTCGTTGCGGCAATCATCCTGTAGGGAATCTCCATGGAGAATGATGTTGTGAACGAGAGTGCCGCTGCGGCTGCCGTTTCGGTGGAAACACCAAAGCAGATGCCAGTCCTTCCGCTCCGCGACGTCGTCGTTTTTCCATTCATGGTCTATCCTGTGCTCGTTGGCAGGGAGTCGTCCCTCAAGGCCGTGAACCAGGCACTTGACCAGGAAAAACACATCTTCCTGGCCGCCCAGAAGAATTCACTGGTTGAGGAACCTACGGCCCAGGACCTGTACCCGGAAGGGACTGTCGCGAGGATTGTCCAGATACTGAAATTGCCAACAGGCATGATGAAGATCCTGGTGGATGGGATTGCACAGGCCACGATTACCAGGATTCTTCCGACCCGCCAATTCCTCGAAGCGGAAATCGAAGTCCATCCAATGCAGGTCCAGATGGACCCCGAAATGGAAGCGCTTCTTCGGCACACATCCGGGCTCTTTGCGGAATATGTTCACCTGAACCGCAACATCCCAAGTGAAGTCCTGCTCGCCTATGACAACCTGACCGATGCGCGGCGGCGGATCTTCTATCTTGCATCCCATATTCTCCAGAGTGTGGATGTGAAACAGAAGATCCTCCAGCAGACGACAGTCAGAGAACAGCTCCACGAGCTGATCAAGATTCTCAATTCAGAAAACGACGTTCTGAAGATTGAAAAAGAGATCGACACGCGCGTTCACGACAATATTGCGAAAACCCAACGGAAGTACTTCATTCAGGAGCAGATCCGGATTCTCCAGGATGAACTCGGCGACGAGGAGGGGACCCCCGAACTGACAAAGCTTCGGGATGCGATTCGATCCGCGAAAATGCCGCAGCATGTGGAAGAGAGAGCTCTTGAGGAATTTACAAAACTCAAGAAGACACCTCCGCTCTCGCCGGAATCTGCTGTGATCAGGGGGTATATTGACTGGCTCGTTGCAGTTCCCTGGAACAAGAAAACAAAGGACCGTCTGGACATCGAGCATGTGCGAACAATCCTGGATGAGGACCATTTCGCCCTTGAAAAACCAAAGGAAAGAATCCTTGAGCACATTGCAGTCCTGAACCTGATCAAGGATGTAAAAGGCCAGATCCTCTGCTTTGTTGGTCCCCCGGGGGTTGGAAAGACCTCGCTGGCGAAGTCGATTGCCCGCGCACTTGGCAGAAACCTTGTCAGAGTTTCCCTCGGCGGCGTGCGGGATGAAGCGGAGATCCGCGGACATCGTCGAACCTACATCGGCGCTATGCCAGGCAAGATCATCCAATCGATGAAGCGCGCAGGGGTCGTTAACCCTTTGATGCTTCTGGACGAGGTTGACAAGATGAGTATGGACTTCCGCGGCGACCCGTCCGCCGCGATGCTCGAGGTCCTCGATCCTGAACAGAACGTTGCGTTTAACGACCACTACCTCGATATCGACTACAATCTCTCCCGCGTCATGTTCATCACGACTGCAAACGTGCGTTACAATATTCCGCTCCCGCTCGCGGACAGGATGGAGATCATCGAAATTCCGGGATATCTGCAGCATGACAAACGGGAAATTGCGAAGCGGTATATTCTTCCGAAGCAGCTCGACGCGCATGGACTCTCGAAACGAATGAAAGTCAGCTTCTCGGATGAGGCCGTGGACAAGGTGATCCTCGAATACACGCGCGAAGCAGGCGTAAGGAACCTCGAAAGGGAGATCGCATCGATTTGTCGCAAAGTGGCCCGGACGGTCGTTGGACAGAAGCAAAAAACGAACGGGAGGGCGAAGCAAAAATCCCTGCTTGTTGACGAACCGAAAGTAGAAACATACCTCGGCGTTCCAAAGTTCAGGACACGTCGGCTGACCGGGAAGTCCCGCATCGGATCTGTTACAGGCCTCGCGTGGACAAGTGTCGGAGGAGATATTCTGAGCGTTGATGTTACAGTCATGCGCGGCCAGGAGAAACTCACCCTCACTGGCCAGCTGGGAGATGTCATGAAAGAATCAGCCCAGGCCGCGCTTTCATATCTCCGCTCGAACAGCAGAAAGATCGGGCTGCCGGCAGAATTCTCCAAGGGAAAGGAAATCCACGTGCACCTGCCCGAGGGAGCAATTCAAAAGGACGGACCTTCCGCGGGCATTACGATGGCCATGGCGATGTACTCCGCCGTGAGCGGTCGGCCGGCGCGGAGCGACATCGCAATGACTGGCGAGATCACCTTGCGCGGCAACGTGCTCGCCATCGGCGGGCTGAACGAAAAGCTTCTTGCCGCACAGAGAAATTCCATCACAGAAGTATTGATCCCCGAAGAAAACATGAAGGATCTCGGGGAGGTGCCGGGGAAAGTAAAGGAAGGTCTTCGGATTCGGCCGATTAAGCGCATTGAAGATGCAGTCCCGATCATCTTCGGTCCGACGAACAAGAAGGCTTCCGGCAAGGTGCATCTTCGTCGTACGAAAGGCGGCAAACGGAAATGAGTGAGTTTCTTGTAACAGCAAGGAAATGGAGACCGACAACGTTTGAGGATGTCGTCGGGCAGGGACATGTGACAGTGACGCTCCTGAACGCCATCAGGCAGGGGCGGCTTGCGCATGCGTACGTGTTCAGCGGACCACGTGGGGTTGGAAAAACAACGACGGCACGCCTGCTGGCGAAAGCGGTCAATTGCCTTCACCCGGTTGATGCAAACCCCGATAATGTCTGCGAGCTCTGCGTAGAAATCAATTCGGGACAAAGCTTCAATGTCCTCGAGATCGATGGAGCCTCGAATCGGGGCATCGATGACATTCGCTCGCTACGGGAGTCCGTTCGTTTTCCACCCGCCAAAGGAGCGCGCAAGGTCTACATTGTCGACGAAGTGCACATGCTTACGAAGGAGGCATTCAATGCCCTCCTGAAGACGCTCGAAGAACCTCCGCGCCATGTTCTGTTCATCTTCGCAACCACTGAAATCCAAAAACTCCCGGCAACAATTCTCTCGCGGTGTCAGCGGTTTGACTTTCGCCGGTTGACCGGCGACGAGATTGTCGGGAACCTGAAAATCATCGCCGCGAACGACAAGATATCGCTTGACGACGGTGCACTCCGGCTGATTGCACGAAAGGCCGACGGTTCGCTTCGCGATGCACAGAGTCTGTTCGACCAGGCAATCTCACTGTGTGGAACCACGATCACTCACGAAGATATCAAGCGGGAGCTGAGGATTGTTGACCAGGAGACATTCTTCCGGGTCACTGACATCGTGAAGGGACGGGATGCAAAGGGCGCTCTTCAACTGGTCGATGAAATCATGAAGCAAGGATACGACCCGAATGAATTCGTTGAAGGGATCGTTGAGCATTTGCGCAACATTCTTGTTGCGAGAACAACCGGCTCCGCCGAGCTTATCGAAGCCGATGATGGGATTCGTCAGCGGTATCAACAGGAAGCAGAATCATTCTCCATTGCGGACCTTCTCCGTCTGCAAAGGCTTGCAGGAAGTACACTTGCTGCGATACGCTGGAGCCCTCAGCCCCGCTTCAAGCTGGAAGCGGATCTTGTCCAGATGACCGGATTGCCTGAGGCACAGGACGTCGGCAGCCTCATACAGAAAATCGACAATCTGAAAAAAAAAGCCCATGATGATCCCCAGCCCCAGGCAGGAAGTCGCACTGCACCGCAGCTGAAGTCCCGGCCGGTGCAGGAGGCAAAACTTGATTCCCTGCCACGGGCGGTCCCTGTGCCGGAAGAAATTATTCCGGTGCTGGCGCCCGGATCTCTGACTGAAGAATCGGTGAAGGGCTGTTGGCCGGCTTTCGTGAGTGGCTTCAAGGAAAAGCGCATATCGCTTGGAATGGCACTCGATGGAGCGTCTGTCCTCGCTGTCCATGGAAACCTGATCAAGGTCGGTTGCCGCGACGAGTTCACATCCTCCTCCATCAAACGATACAAACAGGAATTGCAGGATTCCCTTCACCAGATCCTCAATGCGAGGATTCAGATTGAACCCGTCCTCGATTCCTCCCTTCCTCCGACGAGTCGCACTGAACCGGTTCACGCTGCCAGCGAAAAGAAGGTCTCGATGGAGGAGCACCCGGTGGTGAAGGCGATGATACGGGAACTCGGGGCCGAGCCGATGTGAGCCAGTGATCAAGTTTGAAGGGCACAAAGTCCCGAAGGCTCAAAGGTTCTCAGGGAGAAATCTTGTGTAAGGGTCTGTGTTCCTTCGAGTCTTTGCCCGGCCTCCGGCCGAGGCCTCGTCTCGAGACGGGAGTCTTCGCGGCAAGATCCAAATGTGAGCGAATGTTGATTCTGGCGTATCGGGTTTGTACCTTGGAGAGTGAATTCCAAACAGATTCCAGTGGACTGAGGGGAATATGAAGAGAGCAGGAATTGTTGTTCTGCTGGTTTTGGTGACAAATGCCAACACCATTGCTTCGACCGGGTTTGGCAAGTACGCAGGAGAGTTCATTGCAATCGGCGTCGGCGGGCGCGCACTCGGTCTCGGTGGAGCGTACGCAGCCCTTGCAACCGATGTGACCTCGGGTTACTGGAATCCCGCCGGTCTTTCATACCTGGACTACCCCCAATTGATTCTGATGCACGACGAGCAGTTCGGCAGCCTGGTCAACTACGACTATGGCGCTGTCGCCCTTCCCGTTGGAACGACGACCTCCCTCGGACTCAGTGTCATTCGCCTCGGAGTGGACGATATTCCTGATACGCGCAATGCAGGGGTTGATGAGAGCGGCAACGTGATTGTCGACCCGTCGGATCTCAGCCGTATCGATCAATCGCGGGTCACATACTTTAACGCGGCAGACTGGGCGTTCTATTTTACATACTCGAAAAAAGAATCGGACGTTTTTTCCTATGGGGCCAACGTGAAGTTCATCAGGCGCGAGCTTGGGGACAACTCTGCAACCGGAATCGGGTTCGATGCCGGGATTCGCCTTATCCCATTTGAGAATGCGACAATCGGGGTCAATGTTCAGGATATTACAACAACGCTTTTGGCCTGGGATACCGGGACAAACGAATTGATTTCCCCGACCATGAAGATTGGTACGGCGTACGGGATCGATGCATTCGACGGCAGGTTCACGCCTGTCCTTGATTTTGACGTCAGATTTGAAAACAGGCAGTATGCCTCGACGGTGAACGTTGGCCCGGTGAGCGCGGATATTCATAGCGGACTTGAATTCCAATACCGTAGCGTCCTTGCCCTGCGCGTTGGATACAGCGACATCAAACAGATTACCTTCGGTGGCGGATTACAGCTCCCGAAGCTGACGATTGATTACACGTTTGCGAAATTTGACGGGGCAAATCAGTTAGGCAACACCCACCGCATTTCCCTGCTCTTCACGCTTGAATCTGAACAGTTCAGGCGCGCGGGCGAACTCAGATGATGCGGGGAATCCTTCCCCTCACATTCGCCGTTCTCGCTTTTTCGTGCTCCACCACGGTCCCTGTCCCGGAAATCCCTTTCGATGACGGGTATCAAATCTCCCGGTCTTCCCTTTTTCAATACAAAGCTCCCACAGGATGGTTGGAGGTGTCCGACGCCCGCGACACAAGCGGAGTAGAACTCTGGTTGGTCAGTCCGGACTTCCGGCAGTCTCTTGAGGTTCGCAGGGTTTCCCTGGACGAAAGTCTTCAGGAGGGTCTTGCTGCTGAGTCCGCCGAGGCTGTTGCCCGTCTCCTCGCGGAAATGACACGTGGGGACAATTGGGCTATGAAAGATAGTGTGACTGAATTTGTCGGTGGAGGGCAGGCATACTGGAGCTGTGAGATGTCAAATCCGACAGGTGATCTGCAGCGCGTTTCTGTTTTCGTTGCGGATGAGCGTTGTTTCGAGATGAGGTCTTACATGCGAGGTCCCGCAGCCGGCGGACGAACTCTTACGCTCCACGGAGAATTCCTGAGAATGCTCCACTGGTAGTGCCGTTTCGCCACCCCTCACCCGATCGGGGTGATACCCTTCCAGGGCTGTTCCGGAGGGTTGCTTCTGAAGCGTCTGACCCGCTCCAGAAAAATCTCTGATGGATAGTCGTGGGGGAACACCGACCGCGCTTTCTCAAACAGCTCCGATGCACTTTCCCAGCGTTGCTC
>DAIPLH010000081.1:1200-2899 GCA_036769325.1 Bacteroidota bacterium | reverse complement strand
CGATACGCATGGAGTCCTGCTTCAAAGAAGTCGATGAGCTCCAGATCCCGCTGCACATCCTTCCTGTTCCGGAAAGAACGTAGCTCGTAGATTGTGACAGGCTCCGTACGCCCCTTCACCGCAACGATGTCGAGCTTTCTGCAGAGGAATTCGTCCTTCACCAGCCCGAACGTGTACTCGCTGATGATGATCCCCGTGCGGTAACTCTTGTTTGCGCCTTCGAGTCTCGACGCCAGGTTCACGCTGTCTCCGATGACCGTATAGTTGAATTTCTCCGTGCTGCCCATGTTGCCGACAACCATCTCGCCCGTGTTGATACCGATGCGGGCTGAGAGAAGAGGCCTCTTCTTCAATCCCCATTCCAGCCGGATGGCTGCGAGGGTTGCCTGCATTTGAAGAGCTGCCGCGCAGGCTTTTCGCGCGTGGTCTTTTCCCGGAACAGGCGCACCCCAGAACGCCATGATCAGGTCTCCCTCGAATTTGTCAAGAGTGCCCTGATTCTTCAGGACAATCTCCGTCATGGAGCTGAGGTATTCGTTCAGCAACCCCACAAGCTCCTCCGGCGGCCTGGTCTCTGCGAGTGCAGTGAATCCTTCAAGATCGCTGAAGAGGACAGAGAGCTCCCGCCGCTCGCCGCCAAGTTTAAGTTTCTCAGGGTTTGCCACCAGTTCGTCCACGATGGAAGGACTGACGTACGTTGAGAACATGGCCTTGATCATCACCCTCTCTCGCCTCTCGGCAACAAAATGGTACGCCGTACTTGCAAAGTACCCGCCGATAACAGCAAGCATGGGGCCAACAATGGGAAGGACATACCCCGAATCGATGAACAACCGGATGGCCAGAAAGCCAATAAGGGCGAGTTCGGCAACGGCAAACAGAAAGCCATTCACCTCTACGAGGATATGATGCCTTGTCTTTGATCCCTTGAATGCTGACGTGACGAAGAAGGTCAGGAATGAGAGGGCAAAGAGTGTGAGGATTTCCCCGAGCACCGATTGACGCATGAGAAAGTCCCCCCGCAGGATGCTTTCGAGAAGGTTTGCATGAATCTCCACACCATACATGGTGTTGTCGCCTGTATAGAGACCCCGGGCAATCGGGACCTGGTGAATATCCTGGTCCTCGGGGAGCGTGGAACCCACCAGAACAATCTTGTCCGCAAATGTCCCATCATACAGATAGCCAAAATCCGGATCGCTGAATGCATTGATCGATTCCTCGTTACGGTCCTCTTCAACGGTGACGAATGTTTCATCGTCGATGACGTCAGCGAAATCAACATGCCTGAAGGAACGGCTGGGCCCGTAGTAGTTTATGAGCAGAGAAAACTCATCATACGACGGGATTGTCCTCCCTGCGACAGAGAACCCTTCCGGAGATCGCTCGGGTGTTGTCAGGGCTGGCAGTCCGGAATACTTGTTGAGTATCCCAAAACCGAAACTCGGCAGGTATTCAGCCGATGGAACATACCGGCGCACTACTTCATCAGGATCCTTCAGGACGTTGACAAAGCCCAGGGAGCTGTCGACAAGAAAGAATTCGTTCCCATAATTTTCCGAAGAGCGAATGATCCTGTAGGATCTGTTGTCAATGTCGAGTCTGCCGGCGAGGACGACGTTCCCGGCTTCCTTGATCATCGAGCGGAGGTCTTCATCGTTCTGTTGTGAATACCCATCCTCTCCGACGAAAATAATGT
>DAIPLH010000081.1:0-1173 GCA_036769325.1 Bacteroidota bacterium | reverse complement strand
CGCGCCCCTGCTCTGGTCAGATTTCGGATGAGTTTGGCATAGTACGAACGCGGCCATGGCCATCGGTCGGGAAGGGATTCAAAGGATTCCTCCCCAATTTCGACGATGACAACATTGGTGGGCATGGTGGGTGTAATCCGTGCTCCCCGGACCTGAAACCGAAAATCAAGGGAAGCAAGTTCGAGCCGTTCCACAAGACCGATGTTGAATATCTGCTCGGCGGTCAAAAGGCTAAGGACACAAATCGCCGCAATTGTGGCAAGAGCAAGCTTTCTCCAGAACGCCTTCCCCGGTGATTTCATTCTGTTCGTCTGTCAGATCTAGAGATCATAGCGGAGAGTAGTTCTCCAGATGTTGTCATCCGGAATGCCCTTGTTGACGAAGTAGGTATAACGCATCTGTGCACTAAGATTTGGGTTAAACACCCATCGGGCTGCGGCGTCCCAAACCGTGCGATTCACGTCCCCGAGAGTAGGACTGATCCGTCCTTCGAGGAAGAGGCGGTCCTCGAACATGCGATACAATCCGTTCAAAGAAATGGTTGTGTAGTCGTTTCGCTGCAACATTCCTCCGGGCGACGGTATGGAATTGTAGCTCAGCGAAATATCAATCCCTGTTTCGAGAGGGATGGTATAGCGCGAAAGGAGCCGCAAGGAGGCGACAGTGCTATTCACATTCAACCTTCGGGGCGAGCTGTCCGTCCGCGAAGATGTAGAAACGTTGAATGATGCCGTGTGCCGGGCCCTGAACTCGAAGTTGTACGTGCTCTGAAGGTATACACGGTTGTCTTCGTCGTCGATGGAGAGAAGCGAATCGATGCCCTGCGTCGAAATCCCGTTGTTGGATCCGTAATTCCCGAATCCAACCGTGATCGATGGTCCAGAGATCCGGGGGTAAAAACTGAGAGCGGCGGTGATGTTTCGAAACGTAGTTGTAGCGACCTTGAAGTTCGAAGTGTTGTCTTGCAACCGCTCAAAGCCCAGGGAGAGGAGAATCTGGTCCTGTGAAATGCTGATGCGATCAGCTGCCGTGATTCCTTGAATGTCCGTCCGGATATAGGTTTGTCCAAAGGAAAAATAATCGCTTCCACGGTAGATGTATTTTACTGTCAACACATTATGGAAGTAGTTCAGTCCCACCCCCGCTTCGTAGGCAAGGGTCGAAAGTTCGTTG
>DAIPLH010000434.1:0-2786 GCA_036769325.1 Bacteroidota bacterium | reverse complement strand
CGCTTCCACGAGCTACTCTTTCTCCGTCGCGGCCTACGACAACGCCGGGAACGCCTCCGGCCCAAGTACCTCCGTCAGTGCTACGACGCCGGTTTGCCTTGCCAACCTGCCACCGATCGCCAACGCCGGTCTGGACCAGACCGCCAGTGTGGGGACAGCCGTTACCTTCAATGGCTCCGGCTCTTCGGATCCCGACGGAACGATCACCTCCTACGCCTGGGATTTCGGTGACGGAACCTCGGGGACAGGAAGCATCGTCAGTCATGCCTACTCGACTTCTGGAGCCCAAACCGTCACTTTGACCGTCACGGACAATTCCGGCGCGAGGACCAGCGATCTGGCATTTGTCACCGTCCTGACGCAGGCAAGCGGACAGCACTCGTGGTCGAAGCGCTTCGGGGGTTCATCCCTGAGCGACTCCGTGATCGTAAATGCCGCCGCCGTCGACGCCAACGGCAACGTGGTCATTACCGGTCAATTGGAAGGCAGGGCGGACCTCGGCGGTGCAGTGTTGACCAGCTCGGGCGATAAGGACGTCTTCATAGCGAAATACTCTTCTTCGGGAGCTTACCTGTGGTCCAAGAGGTTCGGAGCCACCGGTAGTGACATTGGCTTCGGCATTGGGGTGGACACCAGCGGCAACGTTCTCGTCATATGCCGATTCTGTTGTCTCCAGCTGAGTGTAACACCCTCCCAGAAGTGGAATCAGGGCGACAAGAACAGCAGAAAGAAAACCTTGTATCCGAATGCTCATGGTTGACCTTCGGGATTTTTGAGGAGAAACGGAACCGGGATTGATTGACCAGTGTGACTCACGCGTAACGACCAAATCCATATAATGAGGCACGCAAGATTGGTGCCAGACAGATTCGGTTGATTCTGTGTGGAAAGTGAAGCAGTTTCGGGCATTTTGCGACATGTCGATGAGAGTCGGTCCGGAGACACTGTTTACAATTCTGGACAGTAAATCAGTGTTTTGTTCACAGGAGGGACACCGAGCCCGAAAGGATCGGGGCAACAAATGAAGCCACACCTGCTAGAGAGGTTTCAGAAACTCAATCTTCACTGATCGGTTGCCGATGGTGACTTTGTTATCATTCCGGGCCAGATCCTTCAGATCGAATCCCAGTGTGAACCCGCTTCCGAGAGACCACCTGAGACCGAGATTCAAATAGCCGCGACCCCGCGTAGCCTCTCCGCCACCGCTATTGTATTCCAGAACCGCAGATATTGCCGGTCCGATGGTTTTCTCTGCACCGGCAAACAAATTCACCCCTCGATCGTCCTTTGGTCCTTCGAAGCTATAGTTCGCGCCGAAGTGAAGGCTGAAGAACCCAGCAAGCGTAAAGTTTTTGCTGGCGGCTGCGAACAATCCCTTGGACCTGATGGTATAGCGATCAAGGTCTTTCTGAAATTCTTCCTTCCCCTGCGAATCAAAGCCCAGTACAATCGCAGGAAACGAATTGCTTTCTTCGAAGGGTCGAAGCTTCACATTCACACCCGGCACCGGATTGAAGATTGCTGTATCATCACCAATGAGGTTTGATCCCCCATAGGATATTCCGAGACTCAACCGGCTCAGGAGACCATAGTTCAGTCCGAGGAGGACCCCACCATTCTGAAAGAAATCAACATCAACGGCAAGGGTACCCGAGCGCAGCATCCCTGCTGTCGGCGAATCAATGAGGTACCGGGGTTCCTCACCTCCGTCCGTCCCCGCTGATCCCTGTGCCAGGATTTCTGAAGAGATGAGGAGACAACAGGCAGCGAGCGTTCTGATTGTGCGGGTACTCATCACTTCTTGCACCACTGGTCCAATTCCCGAATCACTGGGATTGACTGCTCCGTTTCCACGAGGCCCCTTCTTTCTTGTCTTCGATAGCGATGCCAATGGCGAGGAGAGAATCTCTGATCCTGTCGGACAGGTCCCAGTTTTTCTGTAACCGGAGTTGTTTCCTGATCTCAAGAACGAGCCCCATCAGGTCATTCTCAATCGCCCCCTGCTTCGTCTGTTGTTCGAGGGAGAGTCCAAGAATCTTTCCGGCCAGCTCATCGAAAAGGCCAAGGGCGGCGGTAATATCTGCGTGACTCATACCATCGCCTGAAAGTCGGGAATTGACCTCGCGGGAAAGATCAAACAGGACGGCGATTCCTTGCGGAGTATTAAAATCGTCATCCATCACATCGAGGAAGAGCTGCCTGACCTTCGCACCGTCAAACCCGCTACCACTGTTTTTCCTCTCCTGTTGCGCCAGAGCCTCTTTCAGACCTCTCACGGTGTTGCCCAGACGTTCGAGACCTGTTGCGGCAGCTTCGATGGCTTCCTGACTGAAGTCGAGCGGACTCCGGTAATGGCTTTGCAGGATAAAGAGACGAATGACCTGCGGTGACCAGCGGACAAATGCGTCCTTGAGGGTGACGAAGTTGCCCAGGGATTTGCCCATCTTCTGTCCCTCCACAGTCACCATATTATTGTGGAGCCAGTACTTCACGAATGGCTTCCCTGTCGATCCCTCACTCTGTGCAATCTCACATTCATGGTGGGGAAACTGGTTCTCGAGCCCACCGCCGTGGATATCAAAACTCTCCCCGAGATATTTGATGGACATTGCGGAGCATTCAACGTGCCAGCCCGGAAAGCCGACTCCCCACGGCGACGGCCAGCGCATGAGGTGCGCCGGTTCTGCCTTCTTCCAGAGGGCGAAATCGGCCGGATGTCGCTTTTCAGACTTGATGCCTACCCTGGCCCCGGCCTCAAGCTCATCGACTCTTCGTCCCGACAATTT